>JBEDKX010000013.1:0-8527 GCA_041171965.1 Pseudomonadota bacterium
GTTCTTGGTTTCAATTCACACTAGTTTTATTTTAACGTTGTATTTCAATGTTGAATCCGCGCCTGTTATCTAGATCGTCATTTCGACTTATCGGCCAAGCGGATTTTATAAAAATTTAGATAGGGAGAAGTCATGTCAGTTGCAATAATGATAGTCATCGGAGCCGCTATTTTAGCGGTATTATATGGCGTAATAATGAGTAGATGGATTGCAAACCTACCCGCCGGCAACGAACGCATGCAAGAAATTGCCAGCGCCATTCAGCAAGGGGCTGCTGCTTATTTAGCCCGTCAATATAAAGCCATTACCATCGTTGGTGTCATTCTCGCCATTTTAATCGGACTATTTTTAGGCCAAAAAACCGCATTAGGTTTTATTATCGGCGCAGTATTATCTGGCGCTTGCGGTTTTATCGGTATGAATGTTTCAGTGAAAGCTAATGTACGCACGGCACAGGCTGCCACTGGCGGCATTGCGCCGGCGCTGGATGTCGCATTTAAAGGTGGCGCCATTACCGGCATGTTAGTCGTAGGCTTAGGACTATTAGGCGTGGCTGGTTTTTACTGGTTTTTAGGCGGCGAAAATGCTACCGACCTAAATCCGCTGATAGGCTTGGCATTCGGCTCCTCGCTAATCTCAATTTTCGCACGACTTGGCGGCGGAATTTTCACTAAAGGTGCAGACGTAGGCGCGGACTTAGTCGGCAAAGTTGAAGCTGGCATCCCTGAGGACGACCCGCGTAACCCGGCGGTGATTGCGGATAATGTAGGCGATAACGTAGGCGACTGCGCAGGCATGGCGGCTGACTTATTTGAAACCTATGCAGTAACCTTGATTGCGACAATGGTGCTAGGTAGTTTATTGCTGACCAATGCTGGTGCAAACGGCATTTTATATCCACTGATGTTAGCTGCGGTTTCCATTATCGCTTCAATTGTTGGCTGCTTCTTTGTTAAGGCCTCACCTGGCATGAAAAATGTAATGCCGGCTTTGTATAAAGGCTTGGCAGTGGCTGGTAGCTTATCGCTAATAGCCTTTTACTTTGTCACCACAACCATGTTTCCTGACGGTTTAATGGCTGGCGATCTTAGCGTTTCTGCCAACCAGCTATTTGGTTCATGTGCGGTAGGCTTAGTACTCACCGCTGCTTTAGTTTGGATTACAGAATACTACACAGGCACCGATTACGCGCCAGTAAAACATATTGCGCAAGCCTCAACCACTGGCCACGCAACCAACATTATTGCCGGCATTGGTATTTCAATGAAATCTACCGCTTGGCCAGTGCTTTCTGTCTGTTTAGCCATTTATGTATCACACCATTTAGGCGGATTGTATGGCGTAGCGATTGCTGCAACCTCTATGTTGAGCATGGCGGGCATCGTGGTAGCACTGGATGCTTACGGACCGATTACCGACAACGCAGGCGGCATTGCAGAAATGGCTGGTTTACCAAAAGAAGTACGTGATGTTACCGACCCGCTAGATGCGGTTGGCAACACCACAAAAGCCGTAACAAAAGGCTATGCGATTGGTTCTGCAGGTTTGGCGGCTTTAGTATTATTTGCCGATTACACCCATAAACTTGAAGGCGCAGGCATGGTTGCTAAGTTTGACTTAAGCGACCCAATGGTCATTATCGGCTTATTCATTGGCGGCTTAATTCCGTTTTTATTCGCGGCAATGGCAATGGAAGCGGTCGGCAGAGCGGCTGGCGCGGTGGTTGAAGAAGTGCGCAGGCAGTTCCGCGAAATTAAAGGCATCATGGAAGGCACTGCAAAACCAGAGTACGGAAAAGCGGTGGATATGCTGACCACAGCGGCGATTAAAGAAATGATGATTCCATCACTTTTACCAGTGGTGGTGCCAGTGGCTGTTGGCTTAATTCTTGGCCCAGTGGCATTAGGCGGCATGTTAATGGGGACGATTGTGACTGGCTTATTTGTCGCTATTTCCATGTGTACCGGTGGCGGTGCTTGGGATAATGCCAAAAAGTATATTGAAGATGGCAACCACGGCGGCAAAGGTTCTGAGGCGCATAAAGCCGCGGTGACTGGCGATACGGTAGGCGATCCCTACAAAGATACCGCCGGCCCTGCGGTTAATCCACTGATTAAAATTATTAACATCGTGGCTTTATTAATCGTGCCATTACTTCACATGTAACTATCAGGCAATAATGACTAAAAAGGCGACTGAGGTCGCCTTTTTAAATGCTCCTGTTAAATGTAAACGTGACTGATTAACTTAAGCAATAGCATGACTGGCATTTTTTGCGAGTGACTCACAAAGCAAATAACGGTCTAGCGGAAGTCTACCGTTCTAAAAGCTGAAGCTTTTCTCATGAAACAATGCCACACAGGCGTCCACTACCTGCGGATCAAACTGACTGCCACGTTTGCTGGTAATCTCATTCAGCGCCACATCAACGCCTAACATCGCGCGATAAGGCCGATGCGAAGCCATCGCTTCAACAACGTCAGCAACGCTGAGAATTCTGGCCTCTAGCAATATCGCCTCGCCTTTAATACCTTGCGGGTAACCAGAACCATCAAGACGCTCATGATGTTGCAGCACTATTTGTGCTATCGGCCAAGGGAAGTTGATACCTTTCAAAACGTCATATCCGGCTTGCACATGGCCTTTGATTAACTCAAACTCAACTGCATTGAGTTTCCCAGGCTTACTGAGAATCTCCGCAGGCACTTGAATCTTGCCCAAATCATGCAACTCACCGGCAAATCGAATAGCCTTAATTTGTCCTTCAGCCAAGCCCATTCGTAAGGCTATTGCGGTAGCGAGTGTAGCCACTCTAGATTGGTGACCCGAGGTGTAAGGGTCACGTATTTCGACCATCTCGCAAATAGCACGTACTGTACCTTCCAGACTTTCTTGCAATTGCACTAGTTGCTGCTGAGTTTGCTCGACGGCCGCATCACGCTCCTTGCGGACCTTTAGCATACGCAAACCATAAGAGACGTCAGCAGCTAATTGCTCTAATAAATCAATCTCACTTTGCGTAAAAGCATTGATTTTTGTAGCATAGGCGTTAATGATGCCGTACACCTCAGCACTGCCCGTCCCATTCATCATTGGGATGGTCGCACTGGATAAATAGCCTAGCTTGATTGCTCTGTCACGCCAAGGAGAAAACCGTATATCTTGATCAATGTCCTGACATACCTGTGCAACACCGGTGCGAACAGCTCGGCCAGAAGGTCCCATACCGCGCTTATTAAAGGCGGTATCGGCAGCCCAAGTGATGTGCGCGTCTTTTAAGTAATCTTCGCCATTACCGGCCTGCGCCACAATCTTAATGTTTTTTTGTTCATCATGCTGCACATAGCCCACCCAAACCATCTGGTAGCCGCACTTATCTACCAGCGTGGCACAGACATCCTGCAAGAATTCTTCCTCATTAGTAAACTGCACCACCATACCGCGATTAATCTCACTTAGCGCTGCATAAGCACGGTTGGCGTGCGTAAGATCAAGTTCATTTTGTCTACGCTGTGTAACGTTAGTTAAGGTCAGGAGTAAGGCCGTCTTTTCATCAATTCCTTTGTTTTTAGACTCCAGAATAACATGGGCAATGGCACCGCTAGCTTGCTGAATTTTAAGTTCGCAACGCAACGTTTCACCGGTTTTTAAAGCATGTCTAAAATGTAGATACCAGCGGTCGCCGTCTTCAGGGCTAATATAGCGAGAGAAGACTGTACCTAACAATTTTTGGCGCGACTCACCCAGCAACTCCGCCCCAGAAATGTTAACGGCGCTGATTGACCCCTGAGGAGAGAGTGTGAAATAGCCGACTGGGGCAAATTCATACAAATCTGCATAACGTTTCTGGGAATCAGCTAATTCAGCTTGGCCTTGAAGTAGCTGTTGGTTCTGCATCTCCAACTCTATCTGATGTACTTGCAATTCATACAACAAAGCATCTGCTGACAAGGTACTTTTAGGGGCTTGTTGCTGCACTCGCAAATGTTCTGCTTCGGCTAAACGCCTGAGTGGAGTGATATTTTTGTCGGTTGGGCTCATATTAGTTAAAGGTTGTTGTAAACCAAATCCTTCTGCGAATAAGTAACAGGGTTATTGGCAACATGCTACATAAAATTAATGCCAACAAGACACTATGTTGTAATTTACAATAAAATTTCAGTCTAGCCAATATGTGTAGACACTTATAAATATTCCAGAAAGCAAAAAGGCAGCCTCAGCTGCCTTTTTGTAAAACAATTAAATACTCAATACTCTTAAACCACTATTTTAAAAAGCGGGTTTCACTTTTTCATTATTATAGTTCTCTACGCCTTCAAGAATTTCTTTTTTAGCTTGCTCAATGTCGCCCCAACCATTGATTTTGACCCATTTGCCCTTATCCAAATCTTTGTAATGCTCAAAGAAATGGGCAATCATATTGAGACGCCATTCTGAAACATCCGTGTGTGACTTTAAATGACCATATAATCCACAAACTTTCTCTACCGGCACGGCTAACACTTTAGCATCCATACCTGCTTCATCTTCCATCATCAACACACCTAATGGACGGCAACGCACGACCACACCAGGAATCAGCGGCACTGGCGTCATTACAAGTACGTCAACCGGGTCTCCATCATCAGCTAAAGTATGTGGCACATAACCGTAATTAGTTGGGTATTGCATCGCTGTACCCATAAAGCGGTCTACAAAAATGGCACCGCTTTCTTTGTCCACTTCATACTTGACAGGATCACCTTGCATCGGGATTTCAATGATGACGTTAAAGTCATTTGGCACATCTTTACCGGTTGGCACTTGGTTTAATGACATTACTAATTCCTAAATAATAAAAATATGGTTAATTTTGAGCCACGATTATAGCAAGTTTGCTCGCACTTGTTCGCGACAACTTGCTTCTCGACAACTTTGCATGACGTCTTTTGGAATGAACAACAAGGCGATATAGACCAAAAATGGGATGATAAGCACATCATCTAACTGGCCCAGCACCGGGATAAAATCGGGAATCAAATCAAAAGGCAGTAGTAAATAGCCAATGGCTAAGCCTAAAAAAGCTTTCGCTAGCCATGGCGTTTTCGGATGTTTAAGCACCAAACGATACACCGCAAACTCTTGTTTGAGATGTTTGGTGAACGACTTTAATTTTTCAATGAGGCGTTTAATACGCTAGACCTAACAAAATTTAAGCCGAGAGCTTAAGCAACAAGCGGGTGACCAGTCAAACGCTCAAACGCTTCCATATATTTCTCACTGGTTTTTTGTGCAACTTCTGCTGGTAAAGCTGGGGCTGGCGCAGTTTTATTCCAACCTGTGCTTTCTAGCCAATCACGCACAAACTGCTTATCGTAACTTGGTGGATTGCTACCAACAGCATAACTATCCGCTGGCCAAAAACGTGAAGAATCCGGCGTTAACACTTCATCCATCACATGTAACACGCCATGGTTGTCTAAGCCAAATTCAAATTTAGTATCTGCAATAATAATGCCGCGCGTAATGGCATATTCAGCCGCTTGTTTATATAAGGCAATGGCCACTTCTGCCACTTGCTCAGCCATCTCACTGCCGATTAAATCTGCACATTGTTGCAAGCTGATGTTTTCATCATGCTCGCCCACCGCAGCCTTACTTGATGGCGTAAAAATAGGCGTTGGCAATTTTGAAGCTTCTTGCAAGCCTGCTGGCAATTGAATACCGCAGACTGTTCCTTTGGCTTTATATTCTTTCCAGCCACTACCGACTAAATAACCGCGCACTATCGCCTCAACCGGCAAGGCTTTTAGTTTTTTAACCACCACAGCGCGGCTTAAATTGCCTAGGCCTAATTGCGCTTGCTCTTCAGGATTAGTCACCACGCTATTGGGGTCTATGCCAGTGAGATGATTCGGCACCACATCTTTAAGTTTTTCAAACCAGAAATTAGCCATTTGCGTCAGCATCGCACCTTTATTGGCAATGCCTGTTGGCAATATCACATCAAATGCAGACAATCTATCAGTGCTCACTAACAGCATAGTGTCGGCATCAATATCGTAAATGTCACGGACTTTGCCTTGATGGATACGTTTTAAACTTTGAATGCTGGTTTCTAATAGAGGTGTGTTCATGGCGGTGGTCATAGAAAGTGATTTAAGTGTTGGCTGAATAAAATACAAGAGCTTCATTATAAATGGCTGCTTAGAAATTAGCCATTTTTAACGTCATTCCCATCCATCATTCATATTAAGCTAGCCCTGTTTAATGAGGCCTATCTTAACAATTTTCAGTGTATTGGTGCCGCCCGGACTGCCTATAGGCTCACCAAACGTCAGCAAAACTAAATCACCAGTGCTGACGACTCTTTGTTGCAACAAGACCTGCTCCATTTCTTGCAGTACTTCATCTCTATTTTTATTGTCTTGGCTAATCGGATAAGGATAAACACCGCGATGCAAAGTCAGTTTTCTACGTGCATATTTATCCGGTGAGAGCGCATAAATCGGCACCTCAGCATCTGCACGCGACAGCCATTGTGCAGCATTGCCAGATTGCGTTAGCGCGGCAATGGCTTTTACTTTGAAATGTTTAGCCGTATAAATAGCCGCAGCGGCAATGGTTTCATCCGTTCTCACAAATACTTGATCTACTTTTTGCGCGTGATATTGGCTGAGATATTCTTTCTCGGCCTCCATCACCACACGGTGTACCGCTTGTACCGTTTCTAATGGATATTGCCCAGCTGCAGTTTCAGCTGACAACATCACCGCATCAGTGCCATCCAACACCGCATTGGCAACATCGGACACTTCTGCACGGGTTGGAATTGGGCTGCTAATCATCGATTCCATCATTTGTGTGGCGGTAATGACTAATTTATTTTGCGCGCGTGCCATGCGTATCATACGCTTTTGCAAACCCGGCACTGCGGCGTCGCCCACTTCTACACCCAAGTCGCCACGCGCTACCATAATGGCGTCAGAAGCTTCAATAATCGCTTCTAAGTTTTCAATAGCTTCGGCACGTTCAATTTTTGCAATAATACTGGCTGTGCCGCCAGCCTTTTTAACCAAAGTCCGCGCAAGTTCGACATCTGCCGCCGATTTTGGAAAAGAAATCGCTATATAATCCGCCTCTAAAGCCACTGCGGTTTTAATGTCTTCACGGTCTTTTTTGGTCAGCGCATCAGCAGATAAACCGCCGCCTTGGCGATTAATCCCTTTATTATTACTCAGCACGCCACCGCTTAATACCACGCAGTGAATCTGATTACCTTTCACTCGATCGACCAGCAGGCTGATACGGCCATCATCTAACAATAAGATAACGCCTTCTTTAACCTCTTGTGGCAGGGTTTTGTAATCTAAACCTACATGATCTTGATTACCCAATTCACAATCGGCATCAAGAATAAATAAATCGCCCATTTTCAAGCTTATTTTTCCAAGCTCGAATCGGCCAATACGAATTTTAGGGCCTTGCAAATCACATAACACACCAATCGGCCGATTTAACTTAGCCGCAATAGCACGGACGATCTCTGCGCGTTTAATGTGATCTTCTGCGCTACCGTGTGAAAAATTCAAACGCACAACATTCACGCCCGCAGTAATCATGCGCGCCAGCATCTCTTCGCTAGTTGACGAAGGACCTAATGTTGCCACGATTTTTGTTTTACGTAATGTCAATTTACACCCTTTTTACGATCTTATTGATACGCATCCCACGCAAATAAAAAAGGGGCTTTATAGCCCCATTTTAATAACACCTAAGCTTGGCTACTAAGCCTTAGCGCGTAATTCTAATATTTCAACTGCCGGCAGTTTTTTACCTTCTAGAAACTCTAAAAATGCACCACCTGCGGTAGAAATATAATCGATTTTATCTTCAATACCATATTTTTGGATAGCGGCAATGGTGTCACCACCACCGGCTAATGTAAATGCTTTTGTATTAGCAATAGCTTGGGCAATGGTTTTTGTGCCTTCACCAAACTGGTCAAATTCAAATACACCGACTGGGCCGTTCCACACCACCGTACCAGCATTTTTAATGATCTCTACTATTTCATTAGCAGATTTCGCGCCAATATCAAAAATCATATCGTCTGCGGCCACGGAAGCAACATCTTTCTTAACGGCAACTTCATTGGCATCAAACTTTTTAGCACAAACAACATCAACTGCAATTGGCACGGCTGCGCCTCTTTGGGTCATTTTGTCCATTAAGGTGCGTGCAACTGGTACTAAATCATCTTCACATAGTGACTTGCCAACCTCAAAACCAGCCGCTTTTAAAAATGTATTCGCAATACCGCCGCCAACGACCATTTGATCGACTTTATTGGATAAGCTTTCTAGTACTGTAAGTTTGGTAGACACTTTACTACCACCAACAATCGCCACCATAGGACGCGCTGGATTTAGCAAAGCCTTGGTCAGCGCCTCAAGTTCATTCACTAGCAGAATGCCGGCAGCAGCCACCGGTGCAAACTTAGCCACACCATGAGTTGATGCTTCAGCGCGGTGCGCAGTGCCAAAAG
>JBEDKX010000014.1:0-8496 GCA_041171965.1 Pseudomonadota bacterium
ATCTAGAATGTCATCAACGACTTGAAATGCTAGGCCTATGTTGGCTGCATAAGAAGTTACAGCGGCTATCTGTGTGCTATTGCCACTGATGGCCCCTAACAAAACAGCAGCTTGAATCAGGGCGCCGGTTTTTAAATTATGCATAGCCTCAAGCTCAGCTTGCGCAAGCGGTTTGCCTACAGAAGCTAGGTCAATCGCTTGACCACCAGCCATGCCAGTAGAGCCGGACGCTTTGGCTAAAATATTTAGCATGTGAATCTGCTGAGGTGCTTGCAAGTTTGTATGATGGCCTAAGGCCGAGTCAGATAAAACCTGAAATGCCAAACTTTGCAGCGCATCGCCTACTAAAAGCGCAGTCTCGTCATTATATTGTTTATGGCAACTAGGCTTGCCACGGCGTAAATCATCATCATCCATACATGGCATGTCGTCATGCACTAAGGAATACGCGTGAATCAGTTCCACCGCGCTGGCTGCGGCATCGGCAATTGGAATGTTCGTTTCACACATTTCAGCGGCAGCGTAGCAAAGTAGGGCGCGTACACGCTTACCACCAGCTAGGGCACTATAGCGCATGGCTTCATGCAGTAAATGTGGCCTTACGTTCACCTCAGGTAATACTTGTGCAAGCGTCTGCTCAACACGTGCTAGTTTTGTCGTTGTCCAGGTCGAAAAATCTGACGTAGCTATATTTTTTATGCCTACATTGGTCATGTTGATCTTAGTCATTCTCAGTCTTGAAAGAGACTAACTGATTTTTATCATTCAAAATTTGCACTTGCTGCTCAACGTCGGCTAGTGATTTTTGACAAAACTGCAATAGGAAATTGCCGCGTGTATAAGCATTAAGCGAAGCTTCAAGCTGCATTTGGCCAGATTCCATTTGCGCAACTATATTTTCTAGTTCGGCATAGGCTTGCTCAAAGTTTTGCGGCAATGTTGAATCAGCTTCAGCGCTTGATTTTGATGGTTTTTTGGTAGTCATTGCGCACATAAAATAAACTAATTTCTATAAGTCACTATTCTACCAAATCCTAATGCAAAATCTGCTGTAAAAAGTTGCGAATATCGACAATCTCTTCTGCACAAACTGAATGTGCCATATTGTATTCATGCCAATCGACCTCTAAATGATAGCTTTGTAGCACAGTCAGTGAACTTTTACATAAATCCAAACTGATTACGTCATCATAAATACCATGTGCCATAAAAATTGGTGTAGTAGCATTAGCATTATTTGCTTCAGCGGCTAGCTTGGTTTTTAAAGGTAAATATGTTGATAGTGCTAATATGCCAGCCAGCTTTACTGTATAACGCAAGGCTGTATACAAGGCAATTGCACCGCCTTGTGAAAAGCCGGCTATCACAATGCGATTAGCTGGAATGCCTCGATTTATCTCTTTTTGAATTAACGCATTAATGTAAGTTTGGCTGTTTTTTATGCCAGCTTCATCTTCTTGACTGCTGCCAGTGACGCCATATAAATCATACCAAGCTGGCATAATGTAGCCACTATTGCGCGTCACGGCCATTTCTGGTGCGTGTGGCAAAATAAATCTTACATTAGGTAAATTTAGTTTTTGCACAATCACCTCAAAATCATGGCCGTCGGCACCTAGGCCATGCAGCCAAATGACACTGGCATTTATTTCGCTAGCAATTGATGGCTGATTGCTACTAACTTCAAGTGGGGTTTTGTAAGCTGCGGTTATGTGGTTCATCGTCTGTTTGTTTAAGTTGAAATTTTGAAGTTGTATATGGTGCTAACAAGCTAACATTGGAAAATAGCAGATGCCATATGTGGTGAAAACAGTCAAATCATAGCATTGTATTAAAAACAGCATCTAGAAATGTATCGGTTTAAAAAGTATTTAATTCTGCTGAAATTTAAGGGGAAATAAAAAAAGCGGAACTTAGCGTCCCGCTTTTTATTGTTTTATTTACAAATACTTGTTACTAATACTTTTCAATCAATACTGCATCAAGTAAATACTTTAGCGACAACCGCAAAGAAAAGTCAAAAAATGCCATTTAAAAATCTCTCAAGTGACTTTCTGGAAGCTTGTAAAAACTCATTAAGTGACCATTTGTCTGTTTCTTGGCGGCTTGCTACTTTGAATCTTCAGCAACCTTTTTCAAGTTTGCTAAACCAGAATCAAAAATTCCTGTAATCGTTTTAATCGCTGTTTCGTCATCTTGACCGGCTGGGATTGGTGGGTTCAGTTTGTATAGACGGTAAAAACGGCCTACCCATGTGACAGTAGATTCACCAGCATTTTCTCCTTTAGTCACCGTCATGCTAGCGTTGTAATCTGATAGTGGTAATGTGCCAGTAATGATTTCATACTTAAGTTTCATGGCTACGTCGTCTGAGCTACGTAATTTTTCGTACACGTTGCCGCCATCTTTAAAGGTAAGGGTTCTAAAAGTTGCCATGTCACCATTGTCATCTTTTTTCTGTTCTAGCTTGGTGCTAGCAACACTAGGATGCCATTTGTGAATGCTGCCGAAATCTTTAACGATTGCCCACACTTTAGCTGGATCAGCTTTAATGGTGATGCTTTTTTCTACTTTTTGTGGTGATGGGCCGTGTGCTGATGCTGAAAATGGTACTAGGCTAATACTTAAACCAAGTGCGATGAACGATAAAATCTTTTTCATGTAACTTTCTCCGGAACTCTCGTTATGAGAGGAATTATTCAAAAATACTAATGCATTATAAATGAGAACAGTGATTTTTTAGAGCCAATGATTATAAAATCCATCGATGATTCTAACCAAATTAACGAAATGGCTTATGCTTGGTTGACATAGTACGTTTAGAGATATTCCGATGTCTAATTTACCATCAAGGACGTTGGTGATTATCGCCGTAAAATAAACTGTCCAAAAGCACGGCTTTTCTCACCGGTTTTAATATTGCTTAATAATTTATTGCTGTTGGTATCGATCACACTTACATTATTACTGCCCCAGTTTGCAATGTAAGCGCGCTGGTTGGTATCATCTAGGCTAATGCCTTCTGGTGTGTTGCCTACGGCGATGGTGGCTATTGTTTTTTGTGTGGCAATATTTAACACCGATACGCTATCGTCTTGGGTATTCGTCACAAATAGTGTTTTTTCATCCAAACTCATCGTTGCACAGTAGGGGTGGTAACCCACATTTAGCTTTTTCTGTTGGTTGGTCTTAGTATTAATAATGCTGACAGTATCTTCTTTCACATTCACGCTTACGATGTATTTTCCGCTGGCGCTGACAAAAATACCATACGGATGCTTGCCAACCTTAATGCGTTTTTTAATAGTAAGGCTTGCTGTTTCGATCATGGCAATATCGTTGCTATCGCGATTTGCTACGTATAGCCATTGGTTATCGGGGCTTACCGTGATGCCAGCAGGTGCATCACCGACATTAACTTCTCGGACAATGTTTGTTTGCGCTGTGTTTAAGGCCAAAATGCGATTGTCGAACCAATCCGCAATATATAGCGTTTTGCTATCTGGCGATAATGCCAATCCCACTGGCGAGCCTTTAATTTTAATGGTGTCTATAACACTATTATTGGACGCATCAATCACGCTGATGTCTTGGCTTTCAACATTTGAAACATATACGCGCTGCAATGTTGCAGATACGGCGATGCCAACCGGCGCTTTACCTACTTTAATAGTCTCAATTACTTGATTTAGCGTGGTATCAATCACAGACACAGTGTCTTCGCCTTGATTGGTAATATAGGCAAAGCTGTGATGTGTAATGATTGTTGCCGCATTGCAAACGACATTTGCCATACACAGCAGCATAAATCCAATAAAGTGATTAATTTTCAAGTATTTAATTGATCGAATTTTCATGAGTTTTTCTATTATACGCAAATGGTTGCTTTCAATAATGCTCAAAATATGAAAAAATTGCACTAAATAATTAAGGCAGTATAACGCTATGTTAGATCGTGATGGGTTTCGCCCGAATGTAGGCATTATTATATGTAATGCTAGCAATCAGGTTTTTTGGGGTAAGCGTATCCGAGAGCATGCTTGGCAGTTTCCGCAAGGTGGTATTAACCATGGCGAAAGCCCAGAACAGGCTATGTATCGAGAGTTGATGGAAGAAGTTGGTTTGAAGCCTGAGCATGTGCAAATTTTAGGTCGTACTAAAGATTGGCTCAGATATGAAGTCCCAACGACTTGGGTAAAGCGCGAGTATCGCGGTAGTTACAAAGGTCAAAAACAAATTTGGTATTTGTTGCGTATGGTAGGGCGAGACAGCGATGTTTCACTTCGCGCTAGTGAGCACCCAGAGTTTGATGCTTGGCGTTGGAGTGAATATTGGGTGCCGCTAGAAGATGTGATTGAATTTAAGCGCGCCGTCTACGAATCAGCCCTGAACGAGTTGGCGCCACATTTGCACCATAAGGTTAGTAAGTAATTTTCCTTATTTAAACCAGCTTGGTTTTTACAGAAGCGAATAATTTCGCTTCTGATTTTAACGGCCCATTTAACTTGTTGATTTATTTCCCATCACCTCGCCAAGTCTAATTGACCTCAGCGGGCGCCATTCTGCATTAAATTTCAGTACATCTTTTTCAAACAACATGACTACTGTTGAGCCTAGTAAGAATCTACCCATTTCATCCCCTTGTTTAAGGTTGATGTTTTGTTGGTCGTAATTCCACCTGCGTGGTTGGCCTGTACGTGGTGGATTAATAATGCCATTGTTAGCCTCATGCCAAACGGTTGCCATACTCCCTACAATCGTTGCGCCTACCAGCACCATAATGAAGTTACCATACTGAGCTGAAGTGAATTCACATACTACGCGCTCGTTACGGGCAAATAGCCCTGGCACGCCTTGTGCGGTAGTTGGGTTAACCGAAAATAACGCTCCTGGCACATAAGTCATACTTTTTAAGGTGCCGTCGCAGGGCATATGAATGCGATGGTAATCTTTAGGGCTTAAATAAAGGCAAGCAAACTGACCGTTTTCATAGTTTTTAGCCATTTCTTTATTACCACCGACTAGCGCTGTCGTTGAGTACGCGTGGCCTTTTGCCTGAAAGATTTGGTCAGCCTCAATTTTACCAAACTGACTAATTGCACCGTCCACTGGGCAAATAAAATCCGCCTGTTCTAGTGGCCTTGCGCCAGCTTTGAGTGGGCGCGTAAAAAAATCGTTAAAAGTCTTATATTTTCTGATGTTAGGTTCTGCCGCTTCGGCCATATTTACTTGGTAACGTTTTACAAACCAAGTGATTACCGAGGTCGTTAAGTTGCCGCCTTGGTAATGCGCCAATTTCCCGGCGAGCGTGGTAATGGCTTTTTTTGGTAAAATATATTGTAAAAGTACGGCAATAGTGGCTTGCATGCTTAACCCTTTGTTTGAATGCGATGCTTCTTTGTAATAATAAAAAAGGGCAAGAAATTATCTCGCCCTTTTAAAATCTCAACTAAAAATATGAACCTAAAGTTTAGTTTTTAGATTGATCTATCAAATGATGATCAATTCTTTGATTGATCCCTCAAATGTCGATCAATTCTTTGATTGATCTACTAATTTGTTTTTAGCAATCCAAGGCATCATAGCGCGCAATTGGCCACCTACTTGCTCAATTGGATGAGCAGCGTTTAAGCGACGGCGTGCAGTCATTTCAGGATAGTTAGTACGACCTTCTAAAATGAACTGTTTAGCGTAGTTACCATTTTGAATGTTAGCTAGACATGTTTTCATCGCTGCACGTGATTGATCGTTAATCACTTGTGGGCCAGTGACATATTCGCCATATTCAGCGTTGTTTGAAATTGAGTAGTTCATGTTGGCGATGCCGCCTTCGTACATTAAATCAACAATCAATTTAAGTTCGTGTAAGCACTCAAAGTAAGCCATTTCTGGCGCATAACCAGCTTCAACCAATGTTTCAAAACCAGCTTTAACTAACTCAACAGCACCGCCGCATAACACTGCTTGCTCGCCGAATAAATCAGTTTCTGTTTCTTCACGGAAATCAGTTTCAATGACGCCGCCTTTAGTTCCACCGTTAGCTGCCGCGTATGAAAGCGCAACTTCTTTAGCCTTGCCTGATTTGTTTTGATACACAGCGATTAGTGAAGGAACGCCGCCGCCTTTTAGATATTCCGAACGCACGGTGTGACCTGGGCCTTTTGGTGCAATCATGATTACATCTAAATCAGCACGTGGTGTGATTTGGTTGTAGTGAATATTAAAACCGTGCGCAAACGCTAAGGTAGCACCTTGTTTTAAATGGTCAGCAACATCTGCTGCAAAAATTTGCGCCATTGTTTCGTCTGGCAACAATAGCATTACAACGTCTGCATTTTTTACAGAAGCCGCGATGTCTTGTACATTATGGCCAGCAGCAACTGCTTTAGCCCATGAGCTACCGCCCTGGCGTAGACCAATAGTAACTGTTACGCCACTGTCTTTAAGGTTTGCCGCGTGCGCGTGACCTTGTGAACCGTAACCAACGATAGTTACTTTTTTACCTTTGATTAAACCAAGGTCTGCGTCTTTGTCGTAATAAACTTTCATTTTTGTGCCTTTCTATGCAAATACTGAATAAATTATAATTATGATTTTAAATATGTTACTAAAACTTAACTTGCCAATTAATGCGTTACTTAATAATTTTGCTACTTAATAACTAGTCACTTAAACTTTTAGAATTCGGTCGCCGCGCCCTATGCCAGAAGCACCTGTGCGCACTGTTTCTAGAATTGCCGCCTTATCTAAGCTTTCGATAAAAGCATCTAACTTATTGCCTGAGCCGGTAAGCTCAATGGTAAAGCTGCCGTCGGCCACATCGATAATACGGCCTCTGAAAATATCGCACATGCGCTTCATTTCTTCTCTGAAAGCGCCTGTGGCTTTTACTTTAACGAGCATTAATTCGCGCTCGATAAATTTTCCATCGTTTAAATCGAGTACTTTTACCACGTCGATTAATTTGTTTAATTGCTTAATAATTTGCTCAATCACCGCTTCAGAACCTGAAGTGACTATCGTCATACGTGATAATGTTGGATCTTCAGTGGCGGCAACTGTCAGCGATTCGATGTTGTAACCACGTGCTGAAAATAAACCAGCTACGCGTGACAATGCGCCAGCTTCATTTTCCATTAATAGCGAAATAATATGACGCATTATAGATTCTCCGCCAAAATCATTTCAGATAGACCCTTACCACCTGGAATCATCGGAAATACATTTTCTTTTTGGTCAGTTAAGAAATTCATAAATACAAATCTATCTTTAAGTTTGGGGCTAAATGCTTCAGCAAGTGCGCCTTCAACGTCACTAGGATTTTCGATGCGCATTCCAACGTGACCGTAAGCTTCGGCCAATTTAACAAAATCAGGTAAGCTTTCCATGTAAGACTCAGCGTAGCGATTCTCATAGAAAAACTCTTGCCATTGCCGCACCATACCTAGATAGCGGTTGTTCAGTAAAATCACTTTAATGGGTAAGTTGTACTGTAAGCAGGTAGAAAGTTCCTGAATGTTCATCTGAATACTACCTTCGCCGGTCACGCATGCGACTTGTGCATCGGGATGAGCAAATTGCACACCCATCGCATAAGGTAAGCCTACGCCCATAGTGCCTAGTCCGCCAGAGTTAATCCAGCGGCGTGGCTTGTCAAATGGGTAGTATTGAGCTGCCCACATTTGATGCTGGCCAACGTCAGATGTCACAAAGGCATCGCCTTTAGTGACTTCATGCAATTTTTGTATCACGTATTGCGGTTTAATGAACTCAGTGCTTTGTGCATAAGATAAACATTTTTTACTACGCCACTCATTAATTTGTTTAAACCAATCAGTAAGCGCCACTGTATTTTGTACAGGTTTTTCTGCTGCAATCAGATCAAGCATGTCGGCAAGTACAGATTTAACATCACCGACAATTGGCACGTCAATTTTTACGCGTTTTGAGATCGACGATGGGTCAATATCAATATGAATAATGGTGCGGGGATTCGACAAGAAATGCTCAGTATTGCCAATAACGCGGTCATCAAAACGTGAGCCAACGGCTAGCAAAACATCACATTCTTGCATGGCCATATTAGCTTCGTAAGTACCGTGCATACCAAGCATGCCTAAGAAGTTTTTATCCGAAGCTGGATAACCACCTAAACCCATCAAAGTGCTGGTGATAGGTACGTTTAACGCTTGTACCAGTTTTATTAAATACTCAGAAGCATCACCCAGCACAACACCGCCGCCCGAATACACCATAGGGCGTTTCGCTTCAGCAAGTAGTTTAAGTGCTTTTTTGATTTGGCCTAAATGGCCTTTAGTCACAGGGTTATAAGAGCGAAGTTGAATGGTCTCAGGATATTCAAAAGCATGTAAATGCGCGGTAATATCCTTAGGAATATCCACTAATACAGGACCTGGGCGACCACTGTTTGCGACATAAAATGCCTTTTTCATAGTCGCTGCAATGTCTTTAACATCTTTAACTAAAAAGTTATGT
>JBEDKX010000015.1:0-8399 GCA_041171965.1 Pseudomonadota bacterium
AAGTTGACTTGCCTGCATGGCTTACCCAATTAGCGGGCGGGCCAGGCTGGGAGGTTTATTCTGAAGCTGAGGAGGATAGCTGTGTTAGCTTTGCTATGCGCCAAGGCTCTAAAGTTAATTCAAAGTTAGCCGAAGTCACTTTGTACCATAATGGCTATGCGTTGGTAGATGTTGAAGGCAAATCACTGTTTGATGGTTCGCTTACTTCGGGTACTAGTGACTGCGCGCATTTGACTTATTATCATGCGGACAGTGGCGAGAAAATTGTACTTAATTAGTGTTGCCATTGTTAGCCTTGCCGTTACGGCTATACGCTATTAAATGCAAGCAAGCGCCAATCAATTTTGATTAAGTGCTATTTACACATTCATTTAATAGTTTCTAGACACAGAAAATTGAGCTAGCGTCAACATGGCCTGTTTGTGCGGAGAATCTGCAAAATGGGCGATTTCTGCACAGGCTAATTCACATTCGTGCTCAGCAATTCTACGTACATGTTGCAATGCTCCGGTGCGCTCGACTGCGCTTAGTACGGCAGGTAAATCGTCTAGTCCGCCATGCTCAATCGCTAGTTTGATTAAGGTAGCTTCGCTGGTATTGCCGTTACGCATGGCGTAAAGCAAAGGTAATGTTGGCTTGCCTTCAGCTAAATCATCACCTAAGTTTTTGCCAATCTCAAGTGTGTTGCCGCTTAAATCCAGTACATCATCAATTAGCTGGAAAGCGGTGCCAATATGCATACCATAGCGACTTAATGCCAGCTCATCGACTGGGCTTGCCTCGCTAATAATTGCACCCAGGCGAGTGGCAGCCTCAAATAATTTTGCGGTTTTATAATGAATGACCTGTAAGTATGCTTCGTCAGTAATATCTGCATTATGTATATTCAGTAGTTGTAATACTTCGCCTTCGGCAATGACGTTGGTTGCGTTACTTAATACTTCCATTACGCGCATATTTTGCACAGCAACCATCATTTGAAACGCGCGTGAATAAACAAAGTCACCCACTAACACGCTAGCCGCATTACCAAAAAGTTCATTAGCGGTACTTTTTCCACGGCGCTTTGAAGACTCATCCACAACATCATCATGCAGTAGGGTGGCGGTGTGAATAAATTCAACCACAGCTGCTAATTGGTGATGCTCAGCTTTTACAGGACCCAGTAAGCCTGCGGAAAGTAGCACTAATATTGGCCTTAAGCGTTTGCCACCGCTGTTGATGATGTAATGAGCCACTTGGTTGACTAGTGCGACTTCTGAATGAAGTGAATGTTGAATAACGACATTGACCGCGGTAATATCATCTGCAATGCAGGCCTGAATTGCCTCAATTTGCGATGTGCTAGAGTGTTTGGTACTGGACGTCACGGAAATGAACCTAAAAGAGTAGCGATTATTTTAACACAGGCAAATTTAGCGCATTCAATCTCATTGACTTGGTTGTCATATTTAGTGAGATAATGGCTTTGTTAATTGTCATCGCAAGCTTATTTTGATTAGCTTGCAATTATGGTTTGCTTTGCGGGATTAAGTGCGTATAATGCCCGATTCTTCTGAAGTATGAGTTAAAGGCATAATTATGTATGCAGTAATCAAAACTGGTGGTAAGCAATATCGCGTAATTGCAGGCGAAAGATTAAAAGTTGAGAAGCTAGAGGTTGAAGTTGGCGGTACTGTTACGCTAGATCAAATTCTAATGGTATCTGACGGTGAGAAAACCACTATTGGTTCACCAATCATTAAAGGCGCAACTGTTAAAGCTACTGTGCTTTCACATGGTCGTGGCGATAAAGTGATGATTTTTAAATTCCGTCGTCGTAAACATTATCGTAAAACACAAGGCCATCGCCAAAGTTTTACTGAAATTAAAATTGAAACAATCGCTGCTTAATTAGCTCACGCTAATTAACAGTTACTCAAGTTTAAGGATTAGAGAAAAATGGCACACAAAAAAGCAGGCGGTAGTTCACGTAACGGCCGCGATTCACACGCACAACGACTAGGTGTTAAAGCATTTGGTGAAACAGTTGTTACCGCTGGTAGCATTATCGTGCGTCAGCGCGGTACAAAAATGCACGCTGGTGAAAATGTAGGTATGGGTAAAGACCACACTTTATATGCAAAAGCACACGGTAAAGTGTCTTTCGCAATTAAAGGTGCGTTAAGACGCCATACTGTAAGCATTATTGTTACTGCGTAAGCTAAATTAACAATATGCAAAGCCTCATCGTTTGATGGGGCTTTTTTATTTGGTAAACTCTACACATGAAATTTATAGACGAAGCAACGATTAAAGTATACGCCGGTGATGGTGGCAACGGTGTTGCGACATTTCGCCGTGAAAAATACGAGCCTTTAGGCGGCCCAAGTGGCGGTGATGGCGGTCGTGGTGGGTCTATTACAATAGAGGCAGATCGTAATATCAACACCTTGGTTGATTATCGCTACACGCGTACGTTTAGAGCGCAGCGCGGTGAAAATGGCCGCAGTGCTGAATGCTATGGCGCAAAAGGCGATGATATGATCTTGCGTGTACCGGTTGGTACTGTGATTTCAGATAAAGCCAGCGAGCAGTTGCTGGTAGACTTAAGCGAGCATGGTCAACGTGCGCAAATGGCCGCCGGCGGTAAGGGCGGTTTGGGTAATGTGCACTTTAAATCTAGCTTAAATCGCGCGCCACGCCAATGTACTAAGGGCGATCCTGGCGAAGAGTTCGAGCTTTATTTAGAGCTCAAAGTATTAGCAGACGTTGGTTTGTTGGGTATGCCAAACGCTGGTAAATCGACATTTATTCGTTCAGTTTCTGCAGCGAAACCAAAAGTGGCTGATTATCCGTTTACTACTTTGCACCCTAATTTGGGTGTGGTGCGAGTGGATAGCGAGCGAAGCTTTGTGATTGCTGATATTCCAGGCATTATTGAAGGTGCTGCTGAAGGCGCCGGGCTTGGTCACCAGTTTTTACGTCATTTGCAACGCACTTCATTATTGTTACATATTGTTGATATTGCGCCATTTGATGAGGCAGTTGACCCAGTGCATGAAGCAAAAGCGATTGTGGAAGAGCTTAGAAAGTACGATGAATCGCTTTATGATAAGCCACGTTGGTTGGTGCTGAATAAAATCGACATGTTGCCAGATGCGCAAGATGTAGTTAAAAAATTCGTTAAAGATTATGGCTGGAAAGGCCGTGTATTTTCTATTTCAGCCATTAGCGGTATCGGTTGCAAAGAGCTTACCTATGCAATCATGCAGCACATTGAAGAAAATAAACATCTGCAAGAAGATGTTTTGTTAGATACTGGTCTTATTAACGAGACTTCAGTTGCTAAGAATCCGGTAACTAAAACTAATGAAGTTTCTGAAAAATAACCTTAGATTAACTAAGCGCTAATATGAAATCTTTAGTCCTTGATGCAAAAGTGATTGTTGTTAAGGTCGGCTCCAGCCTTGTCACTAATAACGGCAATGGCTTAGACCAAGCCGCGATTGCTCAGTGGGCGTCGCAAATTTCAGTATTAGTGCAGCAAGGTAAGCAGATTGTGTTGGTCTCAAGCGGCGCAGTCGCTGAAGGTATGCAGAGATTGGGCTGGAAGAAACGTCCGACGGCTGTGAATGAATTGCAGGCTGCCGCTGCGGTCGGCCAAATGGGCTTAGTGCAGATGTATGAAAGCTGCTTCAGCCAACACCAATTACATACCGCACAAGTACTACTTACCCATGATGATTTAGCTGATAGAAAGCGCTATTTGAACGCCCGCAGTACCTTACGTACTTTGTTAGATTTAAAAGTTATTCCAATTATTAATGAGAATGACACCGTAGTGACAGATGAAATTCGCTTTGGTGATAATGATACCTTAGGTTCATTAGTGGCTAATTTGATTGAAGCTGACACACTGGTGATTCTGACAGATCAGCAAGGCTTATATTCAGCAGATCCTCGTAAAGATAAAGAGGCTAAATTTATTCAACACGCCACTGCTGGCGATGCCGCGTTAGAGCAAATGGCCGGTGGTGCAGGTAGCGATGTTGGTACTGGTGGCATGCTCACGAAAATATTGGCCGCTAAGCGTGCTGCGCGTAGTGGCGCTAATACCGTGATTGCTTCAGGTCGCGAGCAGGACGTTTTGTTGAGATTGGCGGCTGGAGAGGTCATTGGTACGCATCTGCAAACGACGGAAATGAAAACTACTGCTCGCAAGCAATGGTTGGCTGATCATTTGCAACTTCGTGGTAAATTAACATTAGATGCAGGCGCTGTTAAAGTGATTAAGCAAGATGGTAAAAGTTTATTACCTATAGGCGTAATCGCAGTTGAAGGTAACTTTGAGCGTGGTGAAGTAGTTGCTTGTTGTGATGCTGATGGCGTAGAACTTGCCCGTGGGTTGGTGAATTATTCTGCTGCAGAAGCACAACGGATTATGCGTAAACCCAGCGCCCAAATTGAAAAGATATTAGGCTATGTGGAAGAGTCTGAACTCATACATAGAGATAATTTAGTTTTACTGTAAAGTTTTACCATATAAAAAATTACAAGGAATGTAAATGGAAAAACAACCATTAGTCGCCATTATCATGGGATCTGATAGTGATTGGCCAATTATGAAAGCAGCGGCACAAATGCTCGCTGATTTTGGAATTGCCTATACGGCAGAAGTGGTCTCAGCGCATCGTACACCAGACCTAATGTTTAGTTTTGCAGAAACCGCTGCTAGTAAAGGTTACCAAGTGATTATTGCTGGTGCCGGCGGCGCAGCCCATTTGCCAGGCATGGTGGCGGCAAAGACAATCTTGCCAGTTTTAGGTGTGCCAGTGCCATCTAAACATTTGCAAGGTCAAGACTCTTTACTTTCTATCGTACAAATGCCAAAAGGCATACCTGTGGCGACCTTCGCTATTGGTGAAGCTGGTGCAGCTAATGCAGGGTTGTTTGCGGCCTCTATATTGGCGGTTAATAATTCATCATTGGCACAAAAGCTATCTGCATTTCGGGCTAAGCAAGCGGATAAAGTGCAGTTGATGGTGCTGGCTGATCAGCCTTAATGCACAATCGATAGCCATTTAATCGATCATCAAAACCTTAAAAATAATTCTAAGTCGATATGAATCATAGTTCTGTAGAAAATCATCCAGTCATTTTACCGCCAGCGATGTTGGGCATGTTAGGCGGAGGTCAGCTTGGCCGATTTTTTGTCGTAGCTGCTCATGAAATGGGTTATCTAGTGACCGTGCTAGACCCAGACGTCAATAGTCCTGCCGGTAAAATTGCTGATTTACATATATGTGCGGCTTTTGATGACAAAGCTGCTCTAGCCAAACTAGCCGGTAGTTGTGCTGCAATTACGACCGAATTTGAAAATGTACCTGCAGATTCGCTGTCATTTTTAGCCGAAACTACACCTGTACGACCAAGTGCTTATAGTGTGGCCATTGCGCAACATCGAGTGAGTGAAAAAAACTTTCTAAAGCAGGCAGGTTTGCCGGTTGCCCCTTATGTGGTGGTTAATCAGGTTGAAGATTTGCCTGTTGATGGCAGTGATATTTACCCAGCAATTTTAAAGGTTGCACGGTTTGGATATGACGGAAAAGGTCAGGCTAGAGTTAAAAATCAACATGAAGCGCAATTAGCCTTTATGCAATTTGAGCGCGAAGAATGTGTCTTGGAAAAAATGCTCAAGCTCGATTATGAAGTTTCGGTAGTATTGGCTAGAGATGTTCAGGGTAATGTAGCTACTTTCCCAACTTCAGAAAATAGTCATCTCAATGGCATATTAGATGTTTCAATTGTGCCTGCGCGTGGTAGTGACTCTATCAGTCATCAAGCACAAAAGTTAGCTATACAGGTTGCAGAGAAACTTGATTATACCGGCGTAATCGGAGTGGAATTTTTTGTATGTAATGGAGAGTTGCTAGTAAATGAAATGGCGCCTCGTCCGCACAATTCTGGACATTATACGATTGATGCTTGTGTAACCAATCAGTTTGAGCAGCAAGTTCGAGTGATGACTGGCCTGCCATTAGGCAGTAGTCGCCAGCATAGTCCTGCCGTGATGGTAAATATATTAGGTGATATTTGGCCGTTAGATGTCGAAAATCAATCGCAGCTAGAGCCAGCGTGGCAGCATGCGTTTGCTAATGCGCAGCTTAAAATGCATTTGTATGGTAAGCAACAAGCGCGGGCAGGTCGTAAAATGGGACACTTTACCGTGATTAACGTCAGTCGTGATGAGGCGATTAAACAAGCAATGCAGGTTCGTGCTGATTTAAATATTGGTAATTAATTATTGTTTGGCAATTAAGAGCTTGCCAAGTACAAATAGAAATAAGTAGAAATTTGAATAATAAAAAAGCCGAATATAAATTCGGCTTTTTTATTAATGTTTTTTGTTAATGGTTACTTTTAAAGTTTGGCTTTATGCCATAGCTTTAATAGCAGCATTCAAACGGCTTTTATGACGTGACGCTTTATTTTTATGAATGATTTGCTTGTCCGCAATGCGGTCAATCACACTCACGTTTTCGCTGTAAGCGACTGTAGCCGCTGCTTTATCGCCAGCTTCTACTGCTTTAATAATTTTTTTAATCGCTGTACGCAAAGTAGAACGCAAACTTGCATTGTGTGCACGTTGCTTAACTGCTTGACGAGCACGTTTTCTTGCTTGTGCGGTATTTGCCATCTGTGATTTTCCTAAGAGCTATTCAAAATACGAAGCCCATAATAATAGCTATTTTATAAACATATTGCAAGTTATTAGTAAGTAAATATCACGTGCATTTGTCGCTTGAGTACAACTAGCATGTTAAAATCTACTCTTGGCTGGTTTTTGACCACATTTCTTACTGTATTTTTTACAAATCGCGCATGCACTTATTAACTTTCCATGAATTTACTTAAAGCGCTAGCCAAAGTTGGTAGTATGACTTTTGTTTCGCGCATATTAGGTTTTGTGCGCGATACACTGATCGCTCGAGTATTTGGGGCAGGAATGTTGAGCGATGCTTTCATTGTGGCGTTCAAAATCCCTAATTTATTGCGACGAGTTTCGGCTGAGGGTGCTTTTAGCCAAGCCTTCGTACCCATTTTAGCTGAATATAAAAGCCAGCGTAGTTTTGATGACACACATCATTTAATTAATCGCGTAGCCACTTGGTTAGGCTTGATTTTAGTGGCGGTTACTTTATTAGGTATGCTGGCCGCACCTTGGATTGTGGCGTTGATTGCGCCAGGCTTCACCGCTGACCTGCCTAAAATGCAATTGACAGTTGAATTGCTACGTATCACCTTCCCCTATATTTTCTTTATTTCGCTAGTTTCAATGGCTGGCGGCGTGCTCAATACCTATAATAAATTCGGCATTCCGGCATTTACGCCAGTGTGGCTCAATGTTTCAATGATCGTTGCGGTGCTATTTTTTGCCGATCATTTTTCTGAGCCAATTAAAGTGTTGGCTTGGGCCGTATTTTTTGGTGGATTTTTACAGTTAGCTTTTCAAATCCCATTCTTAAAACAGATAGGTTTGTTGCCAAAATTTGATTTACACCAAAATGATGATGGCGTTTGGCGCATCTTGAAATTAATGGGCCCGGCCATTCTGGGTGTTTCCGTGGCACAGATTTCCATGATCACTAATACCATATTTGCCTCATTTTTAGCCACAGGTAGTGTCAGTTGGCTTTATTACGCAGACCGATTAATGGAATTTCCTACTGGCGTATTGGGTGTGGCATTAGGCACTATATTATTGCCAAGTTTATCTAAGGCTTATGCCGGTAAAGATGAGGGTGAATACTCACAACTGCTTGATTGGGGCTTGCGTTTAACCTTTTTATTAGCCGCGCCCGCTGCTGTAGCTTTGGCTATATTAGCGCGGCCATTAGTCACAGCCTTATTTTATTATGGGAAATTTTCTGTGCTAGACGTTGCTATGACGCAGCAGGCGCTAGTGGCTTATAGCGTAGGTTTAATTGGATTGATTCTAGTGAAGATATTAGCGCCAGGTTTTTATGCGCGGCAAAATATTAAAACGCCAGTTAAAATTGCCATTTTTACACTGGTCGTCACACAATTAATGAATGTTGTTTTTGTGTTTATGTTGCATTTGCAACACGCAGGCTTAGCTTTAGCCATTGGTTTAGGCGCTTGTCTAAATGCCTCTATGCTGTATTTTTATTTGCGTAAAAGCAATATCTATCAGCCTCAGTCGGGATGGATTAGCTTTCTAGTTAAGCTGTCTATTGCCTTAAGTGTGATGGGTGTTACGCTTTATTTTGCGATGGGTGACACTACTGCATGGCTAGCTTTTGCCTTGATTAAACGCTTGATTTATATCACTGGCTTAGTGATATTAGGCGCTGTCAGTTATTTTTCTACCTTAATGTTGCTTGGCTTTAGGCCGC
>JBEDKX010000016.1:0-6987 GCA_041171965.1 Pseudomonadota bacterium
ACGTATAAAAAAGCGAACAAAACAGAACGAATTAATCATTTGTACGTTTTTATGGGATTGGTCAGCTATTCAAATAGTTTTGAATAGCTTGTCTAGATTAATCCTTCTGATTTTAATAGTCTGACAGCACCAAATTCAACCTTTAATTATTTTTATAAATTGATCAAAAAAATCCCTCAATCGATATTTTTTGCTTACGCAATTGTTACGAAAGTGTAACAATTTTCTTGAGTGGGGAACTTTTTTGTGTTAACTTTTGATGTGCGTCAAAATGACGCATGTAAAAAAACTGTATGAGAGCCTAATTTAAGGACTTTTCTTACAAAAGGGACGCATATGGCAGTATCTGATTTAGGGTATAAAATCGTTGCAAGACCGAATAATTCACTTACGCCGAAAATGAGCGTGAGCTTGCTTGGTAGTCTTGTAGTGGTTGTGCTAGTGATTGCGCTAGCTTTTGCAAATATGGGTGCCTGGTTGGTGTTGCCGTTTGCTGGTTTAGAAATAGCCGCTTTTGCGTATGCTTTTAATTATATTTATTTGCATTCAGCTGATTTTGAAAGCGTTACGATTGAAGATGAGAAAGTTGTTGTAGAAAAAAGAAATTATAAGGAAAACACAACGATAGTTTTTCAGCGGTATTGGGCTCAGGTGAGTGTGCGTGATGTTCAGGGTAAAAAAGGTGTTAATGGTAAAAGCGGATTATTTATTAGTTCGCATGGTAAAGAAGTAGAATTTGGTAGAAATTTTATAAATGATGGGCAGCGCGCTTCAATAGCACGTGAGCTTAGACAAAAAATAAATGATATTCATTAATTTAGTTTTGGAGCAAGTTTTATGCAAGTTTTAAAGAAAATTGGGCTAGGTATTGCGGTAATGCTTGCTTCACTCAATGCGTTTGCTGATTATGCTTGGAATTTCCCTTTGCCAGCGACACCAATGGCAGCAGACACTTTGCATGTACACAATAAATTTATGACCATTACTGGCATTATATTTGTGGTAGTGCTAACGATTATGATTTACGCAATATTTGCTCATCGTAAAAGTAAAAACTTTAAACCTGTTACTGACAAAGTGCCATCAACAGCGGTTGAAATCTTTTGGACATTAATTCCTTTCGCTATTCTTTTGCTCATTGACTTTGTCATTATGGGTATTCCTGCTTATCACAGCGTAATAATGATGGAGAATACGCGTGAAAAAGCGAATATGGTGATTAAGATCACTGGTTCGCAGTGGCGCTGGCAGTACGAATATATGGACGGTGATGCGCAAGGCATTAAATTTGTGAGTAATTTGGCCACACCTAAAGAGCAAACCGATAAAGGTTTCACAGGTGTAAAAAATGAGCATTATTTACTCGAAGTTGATAACCGCTTGGTATTACCTGTGGGTGAAAAAGTACGTGTTTTAATGACGGCCACTGATGTATTGCATAACTGGTGGGTGCCGCAATTTGGATCTTCGCGTCTTGCTGTGCCAGGGTTCCTTCGCGAAACTTGGGTGCAGGTTGATAAAGCGGGTACTTACCGCGGTCAATGTAAAGAGTTGTGTGGTAAAGGTCATGGTTATATGCCTATCGTTGTAGATGCATTGCCAGTGGCGGAATACAAACTTTGGGTTGCAGCTAAGAAAGAGGAGCTAGCAAAAGCTGCGGCAGGTGCTGATAAAGTTTGGACAAAAGAAGATTTAATTGCCAACGGCAAGACAGTGTATGAGAAAAACTGTGCAGTTTGTCACCAAGTGACCGGTGCAGGTTTGCCTCCAGCATTTCCAGCGTTAACCGGTAGTAAAGTCGCAAATGGTCCAATTTTTGGTGCTGATGGTAAATATCTAAAAGATGGTCATTTAGACCGCGTTCTTAATGGTGTGCGTGTAATGCCAGCATGGAAAGCGGTGCTAAATGATACTGAGATAGCTTCAGTGATTACCTATGAGCGTAATGGTTTAGGTAATGCGGTAGGTGATGTATTGCAACCTGCGCAAGTAAAAGCAGCTCGCCAATAAGTTAGTAAGTGTGTTTTTGAATCAACTGTAATTATTTAGTTTGAGTAATTAGGAGAAAGTAATGAGTACAACCACGGTAGCACATCATGAAGAGCATGCTGAACACCCGTCTGGGATTATGCGTTGGCTGACCACCACCAATCATAAGGACATCGGCACGATGTACCTTACCTTCTCGCTGATTATGTTTTTAGTTGGCGGTAGTATGATTTTGGCAATCCGCGCTGAATTATTTCAACCGGGACTTCAATTGTTAAACCCTGAATTTTTTAATCAACTGATTGGCGTGCATGCGCTAATTATGATTTTTGCTGCTTTAATGCCGGCTGCAACAGGTTTTGCAAACTGGATGATTCCTCTGCAAATCGGTGCGCCAGATATGGCTCTGCCACGTTTGAATAACTGGGGATTTTGGTTATTACCACCTTCAGCGATCCTTTTAACCTTACCGTTTACACTAGCGTTGTTCGGTATCGGCGATGGCGCGCTAGCAACTGGTTGGACTTTTTATCCTCCACTATCTGTACAAGGTGGTATTGGGGTAGATTTTGCGATTTTTGCGGTTCACTTACTTGGTATTTCTTCTGTATTAGGTTCAATCAATATTATTGTTACTTTATTTAACATGCGCGCCCCTGGCATGACATTAATGAAAATGCCAATGTTTGCTTGGGGTTGGTTAATTACAGCTTTCTTATTAGTTGCGACTATTCCTGTGTTAGCCGGTGCAGTGACGATGTTGTTAACTGATCGCCATTTTGGTACACACTTTTTTGACGCAGCTGGCGGCGGCGACCCAATTATGTTCCAACATTTATTTTGGTTCTTTGGTCACCCAGAAGTGTATATTTTGTTACTACCAGTTTGGGGCTTTATTCCACAAATTTTAGAAACATTCTCACGTAAACCAATGTATGGCTACAAAGCACAAGTTTATTCATTGTGGGCGATTGGTGCTTTAGCCGTGGTTGTTTGGGCGCATCACTTCTTTACAGCGGGTATGCCTGTGCCAGCGTTACTATATTTTATGTATAGCACAATGGCCATTTCTTTACCGCTTGCAGTGTTATTCTTTTGCTGGATTAAAACGATGTGGAAAGGCTCAATGAGCTTTGAAACACCTATGTTGTTTGCAGTGGGCTGGATTATTTTATTCGGTATCGGTGGTTTAACTGGTTTAGTGCTTGCTGACGTTGCGGCTGATGCGCAATATCACAACAGCTACTTTGTGGTTGCTCACTTCCACTACACATTATTTGCTGGTGGCATTATGGGTATTATGGCTGGTACTTATTACTGGTTACCAAAAATGACTGGTCATATGTACAGTGAAAAATTAGGTAAATTGCACTTTTGGTTAACAGCTATTTCGTTTAACTTAACTTTCATTCCTCAGTTCTTCTTAGGTTTGGCTGGTATGCCACGTCGTATTCCAGACTATGCATTACAGTTCGCTGAATTCAATATGATTTCATCGATTGCTGCATTTGTACTAGGTTTCTCACAATTGTTATTTGTTTATAACATTGTAAGTTGCGCAAGAGGCGGTAAAAAAGCAACTGATCAAGTTTGGGAAGGCGCTAAAGGTTTGGAGTGGACACTACCTTCTCCACCTCCATATCATAGCTTTACCGAGCAACCTACTGTTAAATAACACAAAATCCCAGTTTTATACTTGATTGCTTAAGCTGGGTTTGTTTGGAAAAATATGGACAATAAAGAACTAGCCACTAAACGCAGTAGCAAGAAAATTGCATATATTTTAGGAGGCATTGCATTTGTTTGGTATGTGGCGTCAATGTTCACAATATGGCATCACTAAATGAAACAGATGTTTTAACTGCTAAGCAAGAGATAGACCTAAAAAATAAAAAATTAGTCCGTAAACTATTATGGATGGTAGTAGGTTCATTGTTATTTGCCTTTGCTTTGGTACCTTTGTATGACGTTTTATGCACGATCACTGGCTTGAATGGTAAAACAAACAATACGGCCGCCGTTTTATCTACGGCTAAGGTGGACGAAACTCGCTGGGTAAATGTTCAATTCACAACTAATGTAATGCCGGGTTTAGGTTGGAACTTCTATCCAAAGCAAGCCAGCATAAAATTGCATCCAGGTAAGATTGAGACCGTCATATTCATTGCAAAAAATACAACCAATGAAGTGGTTGTTGGAAGAGCAGTTCCTAGTATTACGCCTGGAATAGCTGCGGCTAACTTAAAGAAAATAGAGTGTTTTTGCTTCGTCAATCAGTCACTTAAGCCTGGTGAAGAGAAAGAAATGCCTTTACGTTTCTTTGTAAGTCCAGAATTGCCAAGAGATGTATCAGACATGACCTTGTCTTATGCTTTTTTCCCGGCAGTTAAATAATAAAAAGATTTGGCACTAAAAGTTATTGAAAATAGGGCGGTAGTTTAGGTGAGGTAATGGCATTTTCTGCCATTAATTATTCAATATATTTATAAAAAGCACGGGAGTGATTGCATGGCGACACATTCAACGAATCAATACTACGTTCCGCACGGTAGTATTTATCCATCAATAATATCTGTAGGTCTGCTTACGCTTGCTTCAGGTTTCATCTTTAGTGTGGCCATTGATAAAAGCAAGGATCTCGCTTATCTTGAAGCGCCAGGCAAATGGATGATGATTATTGGTGCGCTAATAATTTCGTTCATGGTATTTAAATGGATGGGGTCTGTGATTAATGAAAGCCTCACAGGCAAATACTCTAAGTGGGAAGATAAATCGTTCCGCGTCGGTATGATTGTTTTTATTTGCTCAGAGTTGGCATTTTTTGCGGCATTCTTTGGTGCTTTGTTTTATATGCGTATTTTATCGGTGCCAGACCTAGCTGGTTACGATCTAGATATCACCCCTTATAAAGACTTCTTAAGTACATGGCCATCATCAGGCCCAGGTGGAACGGTGCTTGGTGTTGAATATAAGCCGGGAACATTGAATGCAATGGGTGCTTGGGGGTTACCAGCCATTAATACTGCATTATTGCTTACTTCTGGTGCCACCATTACTTGGGCGCATTGGGCATTGATTAAAAATAATCGCACACAACTCATTGCCGGCATGGCACTTACTGTTGCATTAGGTATAGCTTTCTTGATTTGCCAAGCAATGGAGTATCACCACGCATACACTGAAATGGGTTTAACCTTACATAGTGGTGCTTATGGTGCAACGTTCTTTATGTTGACTGGTTTCCATGGTTTCCACGTGACGCTCGGTACCGTTATGCTAATTGTAATTTTGATTCGCTGTATGAAAGGTCACTTTACACCTGAGCATCACTTCGGATTCGAAGGCGTAGCTTGGTATTGGCACTTTGTGGATGTGGTTTGGTTAGGTCTATTTATATTTGTCTATTGGCTCTAAGTTAATTAAATAAAATGGGCGATGCCGTTGTGCATCGCCCTTTTTATTTTTAGAATGAATCAGTAAATGCTAGTGATATGAACAAGCAGCACAGCATGATAATTATGCGTGTGGCTGGCCAATCAATCCAAAATAGTAAGCAATCATCAAAAGAATAAATAAGGTGATTGATAGCCCAATACGAACGGTTAGCGCTTTAACCGTTCTTTGACTACCTGTTTTGTCTTTAGATAAAAAGAACAGTGCAGAAAATAAACTGCCAACGATGGCAACTAAAGCTAAAACAATGATGACTTTTATTAACATAGAATTTGTCCAATTAAAACTTGATTAAGCATTATGAGACCGCTTACTAACAAATGCAATTATGAAACAAATTCAATTTAACAAGCTTGGTTATATTTTCAGCCCTTCACTGATTGGCACAATCGTGACCTTGATATGCATACCCTTGTTTATTAAATTTGGATTGTGGCAGTATCACAAAGCACAGCAAAAAATGGCCATTCAGACAGCCTATAATTTAGCTAAAACAGATGATGCGCTTATGTTTCCGCTGAATATGAGTAAAATAAGTGCTAGTAATCATTATGTGTTAAATGTTGCAGATTGGAATTACAAGAAAGTTAAAGTTACTGGTGAATATGAACCAAAGTTTCAGTTTTTACTAGATAATCAAGTGGAAGGTAATCGCGTTGGCTATCATGTGATTACACCGTTAAAAATAGATCAGTCTGAACAATACGTGTTGGTTAATAGAGGTTGGATTTTAGGTAAAGATACCCACACAGAACTGCCAAAATTTGACACGCCAACTGGCAAGCAAACAGTGATAGGCCAAATTTGGGTGCCTAGTAAAAAGATTTTTACCTTAGATGCGAAGGCAGATACATCAATAGATACAATGAGCCAAATTACTCCTGTTTGGCAGCCTGTTTGGCAGAACATGAATATGAATAGTTATCAGCACAGTGTGCCATTTGTTGTTTCTGACCTTGCAATTAAATTAGATCAGGCTAGTGATGCTGGCGGCTTTGTAAGAAACTGGCAAGTGCCAGTGGAGAGAATTGCAACGAATATTGGTTACGCCTATCAGTGGTTTGGCTTTGCATTAGCAACACTATTGATTTACATTTACATGAGTGTGAGTAAAGTAACTGCTTTAGCTAAACCAAAGTAATAAGCGGTAAACATTTAATTTATTCAGAAGTATTTTTAATTATATTGACCTTATTTAAGTAGAGTTTCATGCAAAACGATAAACCACTAACCGAGCAAGAAATGCAACGCAAAGGCCGCAAGGTATTTTTGTTAATGTTGATCTTTTTTATCGTACCTATCATCGTTGTTATTATGATGTATAAGCTAAATTGGAAGCCTAGTGGGGAAAGCTTAGGTGAGTTGTATAACCCACCTCGCCTATTAACAACATCTGCTGAGCTTAAGCGCGATGACGGCGCTATGTTGCCCGCGCAGTTTTGGAAAGAAAAATGGAGTGTTGTCTATGTAGCCGCTAATTGTGAGCAAGTCTGTTTAGATAAGCTACATGATATGCGTCGTTTACATGTTTCTTTGTATAAAGAC
>JBEDKX010000016.1:7008-15312 GCA_041171965.1 Pseudomonadota bacterium
GACATTGATCGTGCTCAGCGGGTTTTAATCACGACGACACAAGACGTTACAAATATTAAGCATGATTTTCCTGACTTAATTATCATCAATCAGCCACAAGCAAATGTCAGCGATTTTTCAACGCAATTTCAGGTTGGTGCAGAAAGCGTTAGTGCCAGCAATAGATTGTATTTGGTTGATCCGCTCGGACATTTAATGATGAGCTATAAAGCGGCCGTCTCGCTAGCTGACATTCGTAAAGATCTCGCAAGATTACTAAGATATTCGTGGGCAGGTTGATATGTACAAGAATTCAAGCAGCTTTAAGCTATTTCGGAGCTTAGTCTTAATAGGCGCAATCTTAGCCTTATGTGTGGTTGTGCTCGGCGCCTATGTTAGATTAACTGATGCTGGCTTGGGTTGTCCTGATTGGCCTGGTTGTTATGGTGCGCTTACTGTACCGCAAAGCGAAGCCGCCATTCAAAATGCACAAGCGGCTTACCCAAATAGCACTGTCTTAGTTGGCAAGGCTTGGCGGGAGATGGCGCATCGTTACTTAGCCGGTAGCCTCGGCTTAATCGTGTTGGCCATCTGTATTTTTGCATGGAAAGCTAAGCGTGAAATTAAAACGTCGGCTTGGCTACCTACTTTCCTAGTGGTCTTGATTGGTTTTCAGGCGATGTTGGGTATGTGGACAGTGACCATGTTGCTTAAGCCTGCTATTGTAAGTGCACATTTACTAGGAGGAATGTCAACTTTAGCCATACTCGTGTGGTTGGCACATAGGCATTGGGGAAACAGTTCAGTCAATATAGTGCAGACGAATCCATTGCGTTTTATGATTCGTCTAGCGCTAGTCGTTTTGTTTATGCAGATTTTTTTAGGTGGTTGGACAAGCACCAATTATGCCGCGCTAGCCTGTACTGACTTTCCTACCTGCCACGGTTTGTGGATGCCGGAAATGGACTTTAAAGATGCTTTTCATTTAGTGCGAGAACTTGGCCAAAGTGCTAATGGCGGTCAATTAACGCTGGCTGCTCTTACCGCTATTCAATGGACGCACAGATTAGGCGCGCTGATTACCTTCATCTATTTACTAGTGTTAGCCTTAAATATCATGAAATATTGGCAATTAAAAACTTTGGGTGTTGTGTTGCTCATTGTACTTTTCACGCAAATCTGCTTGGGTATTGCGAATCTAATTCTGCATCTTCCCTTGGTGTTAGCCGTTGCACATAATTTTACTGCTGGTTTACTGGTAATTATTTTGGTCATGTTGAACTCAAAAATATCAGCTAAAAAAACATAAGGCATACCGAAAAATGAGTCTGTTTCCTAAATTAATTCGAATAAATATAATGATGAATAACGTGAGCTTCAAATGAGCACTAGTGTAGCGACCCTAAAAAATATAGGCCTAAGCTTTAAAAGCTTTTTTTCCCTGTGTAAACCAAGAGTAACTTCTCTTATTGTATTTACTGCCATTATTGGCATGTATATGGCTAAACCAGCGATGGTGGCGATGCCAATATCACTATTGATTGCAACGACCATAGGCGTGGCATTTGCTTCTGGTGCGGCGGCGGCCTTTAATTGTCTGATTGAGCATAAAATAGATGCGATTATGGCCAGAACTCGAGGCCGAGCGATTCCTACCGGCCAAGTGTCATCCACTCAAACCACAATTTTTGCGACCATTCTTGGTGGCACTGGCTTAGCTGTTTTGTATTTTTATGTAAATCCGCTAACAATGTGGCTTACCTTCGCTACCTTTGTTGGCTATGCTGTCATTTATACGGTATTTTTAAAACCAGCCACGCCGATGAATATTGTGATTGGCGGTGCATCAGGAGCTATGCCGCCAATACTAGGCTGGGCGGCGGTTACTAATGCGGTTGGGCCAGAAGCGCTCATTATGTTTCTTATTATTTTTGTATGGACGCCACCGCATTTTTGGGCATTAGCACTATATAGGCGTGAGGAATATGCCAAAGTTGGTATGCCGATGTTGCCTGTGACCCATGGTGAAGCTTTTACGCTGTTACATATTTTGCTATACACCATTATATTGGTCGCGGTGTCATTGATGCCTTATGGTATGGCAATGAGCGGATTAATCTATCTGGTATCGGCTATTATTTTAAACGCTATATTCATGGCCTATGTTATTGGCTTATATAGACAATATTCTGATGACTTAGCCAAGCGCACATTTAAATATTCCATACTCTATTTAACATTGCTCTTTGCGGCGCTGATGGTGGATCATTACTGGATGTTTTAAGTAAATAGAGGTTCTAAAAAATAGCGCAATTAAAATTGCGCTATTTTTTTGTTTAGTAATTCATCAATACAAAGATGTATAGCAATTTAATCCGCTAAATTTGCGTAAGTGTGCGTTTAAAGGCAAAGCCCAGCCAACAGTATTTGTTAGCTGAACTTATTTGCTTGACTTATTTGCTGGAATTTTTTGTTAGTAGCGCTAACTTATTCGATTTCTTTAGCTTGATTAGTATCTTTGGCTGCATGCGAGCTATGAAAGTCATGACAAGACATACAGCCACTGGCGATGCGCTTGGGTTTTGGGTTGTTACCAGAATGGCAGCGTAGGCAAGACTTTCTATCAGGCATTGCCACATCAGCACTACTTTCTGAATGCTCAACTTGGTGGCAAGATTCACACTTTTGACTACGGTGTGAAGCATGATTAAAGTGCGCCTTGCTAAACCAATCTTGATTGATATTTAGTGGTGCAATCTTCCATGGCAAGGCGTCACCTTTTTTTGTTTCGCTAATCTCGTGGCAATAGCTACAGCCATCTGATTTTAGTACTGCCGCGTATTGGCTTACCTGCTTTGGTGCTTGTACTTTTAGCGCATTCATCACACTTTGTTCTGTGCCATGAGGAATATGTATGGTGGCTTTTTCTGGCCCCACATCTAGTTGGTTGGCGTGGCAAGTCTGGCAGTCACGCGCATAAGCCACTGGTTGAAAACGCATTTCCTTACCTTCAGGACGGTGGCAATTTGTGCAAGAAAGCTCGCGAACATCCCATATACCATTGGGGCCTTGAACTTTACCAAAATGCTGTGAGTGCGGAAATTTTAGGCCGGATTTTTCTACTAGACGTGCAGTATCAGTCTGTGGAATACGCTCAACCTCTCTTGTGTTACCAGAGCTGAAGGTAAGTTTGAAGCCAGGATGGTCTCGGTCGAAATCGTGAATATTGCTTAATTTGGTCTTAGGGTTTATCGCTTTGATGTTGCCGTGACACTTGACGCAGTTGGCATTATCTTGGCGTGCCAGCGGATGCGGGGCTTTGTGTTCACGATGACATTCTGCACAACGAACGCCGTCTGAAAGTCGATGGGACTTATTGAAAGCATGTTTTTGTAAATCGGTGTCGGCAATATGTGGCGAAATATCACGGTGACAAGTCATACAAGCATTATCAGTGACCTTTTGTGTTAGTTTCTGGTGGCAATTAGAGCACTGAGAGCCAAAATGTAAATGTGCATTTGAAATATGCCCTGGGCTCCAAACTCGATCAAAGCCTAGTGGTAATTGTGCCATTGTTGCCTGTAGCTGAGGAATGAAATTTTGTGCAAGAGGCAACCCCAAAAATATCAACGCAATTACACCCGCTAACCATAGAGATAACTTCCGTTTGAAAGCAGCCGCACCTTTAAGTGGCTCCTGAGTGAGTGCTTTGATGTTTTGAAAATCATCTGGCAAAGGCCTAGTTAGTTCTAGCGATAGCGCAAGACTAACATCTGGAGGCGCCGGCTCGACCTTAAGTATATATGGACCTAAGACAATTTTTTTACCATGGGTCAGTGCGATACTTTGCATCTTTACGCCATCAACTTCTAACTCGCCATTGGTTGAGACTAAATGTGCTTGGCCATCGGCTAATCTTTTGATTACCGCATGGTGCATAGAAATACGTGGATCAGCTAGCTGAACCGTGCATTCAACGTAACGTCCAATAGTAACTTCGTCTGCCGTAATGGTGCGATAGCTACGTACAGGAAGACCGCGCTTGTTATTCGAAATTTGGATTAAAAGACAATGAATCATGACTTACCAATAAAAAAATACGGCAATAATATGTGCCATCATTGCAACTAGCAGTGCGATAGTAAAAGGCACATGAATATAAAGCCAGAAGCCTAGTCTTGCACGATACATAAGATCTTGCCGTACACGTTTAACTAACGATAAACGGCGCACCATAATTGAATAAAGTTCGCGATAAGGTTTTCTCTGCTCACTAGGCAGATCTTTGCCCATTAATGTCAGTTGTGCTACGGCAATAGCGGTCGGGCAATTCGGCTGATAGCCGCGTAGTTGCTCTAACAAGCCATTGCCGATAGCCGTTTCACTGCATGCGCGCGATACCGTATTGTTGATGTCATCCGGCATGATTAAGGCAATTTGGCGGGCTAATTTATCGGCATCGGCAATACGAAGCAATAAACCATCCAAATTATCTTCGCCCATATTTTCTGTCATTTGACGCGGGTAAATCATGTAGGTGTAATTGCCAAAAAATCCACTAATCACCACCATTAACAATAAGCCGTAAGCGAGGGTGTGAATGTTGATTCCGAAGTTAAATCCGCTATGTAGCGTCACTAATACGGTAAGCGCTGTGCCTAAATATATATGTGCTGATAGCCAGCCTTGGGTAGCCCCAGAGCCACGATAGCGGCGCTTGCGAATGCCATACCAAGTCATCCAAAAGACTAACAGGGCTGATATTATGCCTAAAACATAACCGAGCCAACTTCCACCGTAGTGGCCTATGGGTGGTTCAAACGCGATGTAAGCGATAAACGCGATCAAGATCACAGCCACCGCTATCTTGAAAAAGAAGTAATGTTTGTAGTCAAAGATATTGCTGCGTTGCATTAAATTACTCTCATTAAACTTCGTCTGAACCCATTAATATAGCTTCGCCAGAGGCGTCGCTGGCATAGCTTAGAAGCGCCTCTGGATTGACTCGCAACGCTGCGCCCACTGGACAGGCGCGCACACACACAGGGCCATCGGCAATATCTTTGCACATATCACATTTAACGGCCACTTTGGGGCCATCTATTTTTGCTACAGTTTTAGGTTGAATGCCTAACATGACTTGCCATAAGCTTCGCTCAGGTTGCTCATGCACAACAGCCATCTGAATCACATCATAAGGACAATTAACCTGACAATTGCCACAACCTATGCAACTGTCATCAATATAAACTTCGCCATGCGGCGCGCGGTGAATCGCATCTGGCGGACAATCTTTCATGCAATGTGGATGCTCACAATGTCGACATGACGTTGGCACACGAATGTTAGCGAAAATTGGTCCAGTATCTCTGTCTAGTCGGGTTGCACCGCCATGCGTATCAGCACAGGCTTGCTCGCAGTGATTGCAGCGTATACAGAGTGATTCATCTATGAGTAAAACATCGGTGGCTTCGCCCACGCCTTGTTGAATCAGAAAAGAGATTAGGCTGGTTGGTGATAGCTGCTGACTCAAAGTGCTACCACTTTCTTGCGAAACCTCCATTTGCTGCCGATTTTCCTGCTCTTGCAAATGCTGCAGATAGCGTGCATCAAGTTCGCTGCGAATTTTAGGATTATGCGCAATAATGTCACGCATGCGACTCGCTTCAATTAGTACCGCTTGCGTTTCAATTGCAGCGCGAACTGTTGCATAACGAGGCTCACCAGAAACTAAGGACATTTCTCCTACATAATGGCCTGCTGCCAAATAATACAGCACGACTTCACGGCCGCCTATCATGTGTGACACGGTTACAGAGCCACGTTGAATCAGGTAAAGCCCATCAGCCTCATCGCCTTCGTGAAACAATTCTTCGCCGGCCGCGTAGTTTTTAAGCGTGGCATTGCTGGCAATATCATTAAGATCTTTTTCGCTAAGCGAAAGGCCAATACCAATATGCACGGCAGTTTTAATCGCCACTTCATCTAGCATGCGACGCATGGATTGTACTGAGCCAATAAGCTTTTGCATTACGCGTCGCGGCGTTTCTATGAGTACACAGCGCGTCTTAGCGCGCACCGTGCCAGAGCGCCTACGGCCAGAAATAAGTGCCATCTCACCAAAAAATTCACCTGCCTTAAGCGTGGCATCTGGAATATTGTCTTCGTCAATTAAAACATCCAATTCACCTTCTACAATAAAGAAGAAAGTGGTGCTGTAATCGTTCCGATTAAAGATTACTTCGCCCGGTTCTGGCAGCAATATATTGCTTTCCAACACTAATTCACGCAATTGCAAGGCGCTAAGCATTTTTAGTAGCGGCACACTTTTACGAATCTTTTCTAATACGTCATCTACACCGCGATCATTGCAAAAACTGGAAAATTTATCACGTAGCAATGCAGTATCGGCCGGTTCAACTTGGTTGCCCAAGATATACTCAATGACTTCGTAGCCCTGATTGATACCTTGTTTAATGAGTGGGTAACCAGCTAATGCGCCAATAATATACAGCCCGGGAACATTTGATTCGTAATGCGTAGAAAGTAGTGGTAGGGCAGCAAGATCGGTTGTTGGAAAAGACACGCCAAAGCTTTCCAAAAGGGGACGTGAAGGTAACGCGCCTAGCCTAGCGATCACACGGTGGCATGGAATGCGCTCTACGCCTTTAGGCGTCTTTGCGAAAATGGTAATTGGAAACTCGCCGCTGGTGTTTATTTCAATGGCTTGCGGCTTGGTTTCTAGTAACCAGTCTAGCGCGCCTCTTTTTCTGGCATCGGTTAATTGGTTAAGATTGCCTTCCTTACAATTGCTGAAGTCTTCCGCACGGTTAAGGATCATGAGTTGGTTGCGACCAATTAATGCCAGCGCATTTTCTACGCCACTGTCGCCACCACCAATCACAACTATGGTTTCGTCCTGATAAGCAAGAGGGTCATCTAACTGGTATTGAATTTGCGGTAAATCGCCGCCAGGAATATCAAGTTTACGTAGATTCCCTTGCACGCCAATGGCTAATACTACGTCATCTGCGGTGAGCTTAGTGCCATCTGCCAGTTCAATTTCTAACCACTGTTTACCGCGCTTAATATCAATTACTTTTGCGCCATAACGCACATTTATATGGTGCTCGGCGATCGTTTTTTCCCAAGTTTGAAGTACGTTTTCGCGCAGTGACGCGGTAAATGGTAATGGGCTGCGCAACGGTAAAGCACGCGGTTCTGACATCACAAGTTTGCCGCGTAGATAACTGCGAATTGTGCTAGCAGGCTCTGCTGCAGCTTCGAGTAATAAATAGGAAACGTTCTGCTCAGCGGCGCGCACAGCTGCAGAAAGCCCACTAGGCCCGGCGCCAATAATGATGATGCTGAAATGTTCTGGCTTCACAATTTTAATAACAATTACCTTTATGGTTCTTAATGATGCTGTAAGTCAGGCGGCTATTTAAATGTTGATAAAAGCCTTTGAATAATGTCACATGCCAGCCCATAAGTCAAAAGTCGAGTGCCGCATGTAAATGCTTAATCACTGACTTTAACTGCCGCTCTTATGTGCTAGTTACACCTCACATATTCAGTCTAAATAGCTTAATTAGGACTGACTTTTGTTGCGATAGCTTTCAATTTTTTCAAAAATCTCCATACCTATCAGCATGAAAATGACAAAAATTATAGCTTTTGGAGTACCGGTACCAAGCAAGACAAAGGCCGGGGCAGGGCAAATGCCAGATAATCCCCAGCCTATACCAAAGGCTAGGCCGCCGATGACTAGGCGTTTGTCGATGATACGCAGGCTTGGTAAGTGCATTTTTAAGCCTAAAAAGCTGGTGCTGCGTTTTTTTGCCAGTGCAAATGCTACTAAGCCTACGCCAATAGCGCCAGCCATGACTAATGCCAAAGATGGATCCCATAAACCAGCTAAATCTAGAAACGCCAGTACTTTTGCTGGGTTCGCCATGCCTGCAAGAATGAGGCCTAGTCCAAAAATCGCGCCAGATAGCAACGAGAATAATACTGCAATGAGATTGCTGAAATGTTTTTGCATGGCTTAAACTCCAAAACCCAACTTAAAACCAAGCTCATAGTCAAGCAGGTGGCGGAAGATATAGACGGTAACAAAGCCGGCAAACATGAAAGCTAAAGTAGCAATAAAAGAGCGTGGAGATAAGCGCGAGATTCCACATACGCCATGGCCGCTGGTGCAACCAGAACCGTAGCGAGTGCTAATGCCAACCACCAAGCCGGTGATTGCCAATAAGCCATTGCTTGCTTCAATATCTATGATAGGCAAAGGCATGAATAGTTGCCAGATTAACGGTGCTATCA
>JBEDKX010000017.1:0-8039 GCA_041171965.1 Pseudomonadota bacterium
ACTGCCGGTAAAATTAAAGCAATGGTCTCAGTACCGCCATCCACTTCACGCGTCACCAGACATTCATTGCCTTCAATTTGCAATACTGAGGCAAAGGCGCCCTGCGGATAATCTAACAGCGCAGCTAGCATTTGTCCGAGATGCCCAGTGTCATCATCAATCGCTTGTTTACCCAAAATAATGAGGTCTGGCTGTTCGCGTAGTACCATCGCCTTTAATAATTTTGCCGCAGCCAATGGCTGTATGGCTACCGCAGCTTGCAATAAAATAGCGCGATCGGCCCCCATCGCAAGGGCATGACGAAGTACATCTTGATTAGCTGAGTTGCCAATAGCAACGACCAGCACTTCAGTGGCCAAACCACTCTCTTTTAGACGTAGCGCTTCTTCTATGGCATTCTCATCAAATGGGTTAATGCCCATTTTCACGCCTTCAATATCCACATCAGAACCATCTGTTTTGATGCGCACTTTAATGTTGTAATCAACCACTCGTTTTACTGCGACTAATATTTTCATGACTACTTCCTTAACAATTGCTGTGTATTGTATAGGCGCGTACAATATAAGTTAAATGGATTATAATGATTATATATATCTATAAAATCGATATGAGAAGATGAAATACAGCTTAAGACAACTTGAAATCTTTGTAGCCATCAGCCGTACGCAAAGTGTCACGCGCGCTGCCGAAGAAGTATCTCTATCACAATCCGCCACTAGCACAGCCCTAAGTGAATTCGAGCGGCAATTCAATTTACAGCTGTTCGATCGCATTGGTAAATCGCTACGTATTAACGAAGCTGGCCTGCAGTTATTGCCTAGAGCCGTTGAATTGTTAGATCGGGCGCATGAAATTGAGGCTTTGCTACAAGGTCATGCCGGTTTTGGCTACATGAAAATAGGTGCGACACTCACTGTCGGCAACTACTTAGCCACGTTGCTGGTTGCCAGATTCTTACAAGAACATCCTGAAAGCCGCATTCAATTACAAGTCCATAACACCAGCACCATAGTGCAGCAAATAGTGAACCATGAGTTAGATATTGGCCTAATCGAAGGCGATTGCAATCACCCTGATATTGAAGTGCAGCCGTGGATTGCGGATGAGCTTGTGGTTTTTAGCGCACCCAATCATCCATTGACTAATATCGATAAAATTTCAATCGAACAGCTTTTACAGGAACCATGGATATTGCGCGAAAAAGGTTCTGGTACACGAGAAACTTTTGATCGAGCACTACACAACAATCACGCTAGACTTAATATTCGACTTGAACTTGAGCACACAGAAGCTATCAAACGTGCGGTTGAATCAGGACTTGGCATAGGCTGCATATCGCGCTTAGCACTCAAAGATGCTTTTAGGCGCGGTAGCTTAGTACCACTAGATACGCCTGCGCTAAACTTAAGTCGATATTTCTATTTTTTGTGGCATAAACAGAAATACCAAACCACCGGTATGCGTGAGTTTATCGCCTTATGTAGAAAAATGACCGCCGGCGTTTCGCGCAGCGATTTAGTAAGCTTACCTGATATTGCATAAACAACATCAATCACTTAATTAAAGCGTTATAGACAGGCCCAGAAAGACGAAGGTTTTACGCGCTACCTAATAAATAACAGATAAATCATTAAGCCAAAATACAGTAGCGCAAAGACCGCCACAATCCAGAATACTTTGAGCATATTATGATTAATTGCAGACAATTTAGCGTTTAAACCTTCCAATTGCTGAGTAATAATTTCACCTTGGTCCATCTCCAAATCCTTTTAAATATTTAGCCACGGCACTGCCGAGTAATGTTTCATGATTAAGCATTAAACACTAGACAACTGCGATGACGATTCGGCATAAAGAACTTGCTTATTTGGCGGATATTTTAAACAGCTTAGAGGTATTAGGTTAAAATAAATACACCAATGCATAAGCTGAAAGATGCTTCGCATAGCGCGCTGCAACACTTAGCAATTAATTCACAAATAAGCTGTTCGGGGTTACCGCCCTAGCAGCTAATTTTAAATGTAAAACTTAACGATAGATAATTATGGCTAATCCAGCACCTCCTTCAGTACTCACTTTTGCCGCCACCGACCCTAGTGGCGGTGCCGGTTTACAGGCCGATATTCTCACTTTCGCCAGCATTGGTTGCCACCCGCTTTCTGTGGTCACAGCCATTACCGTACAAGACACCATAGGTGTAGATAGCATTTTGGCGATGGATGCCGATTGGGTGAATGATCAAGCACGCGCTATTTTGGAAGATGTGCAAGTGTCAGCGTTTAAGCTAGGTTTATTAGGTTCGGTAGAAAATATCGCCGTGATTGCGGAAATTATGTCCGATTATCCAGATATTCCATTGCTCATTGACCCTATTTTAGCCTCTGGCCGTGGTGATGATTTAACCAACGACGACATGATGGATGCGATGATAGAGTTGCTTTTTCCGCAAGCCACACTCATTACGCCTAATAGTTTAGAGGCGCGCCGCTTTGCATTTGCTGATGATAGCGATGAAATTGCCCTGACTTCACTAGATGAAAGCGCTAAGCGCTTATTGGCAATGGGCTGTGAATATGTGCTAATCACCGGCACGCATGAGCGAACTTTAGAAGTCACTAACACTTTATACGGCGATGGCAAACGCATTAAAGACTATAAATGGGAGCGCTTAGTCGGCAGTTATCACGGCTCTGGTTGCACACTCACCAGCGCTATTGCCGCTTGCATGGCGCATGGTTTAACACTAGAAGAAGCCATAGAAGAAGCGCAGGATTACACTTGGCAAACACTTAAAAACGGCTTCAGACCGGGCATGGGCCAGTTTATTCCTGACCGTATGTTCTGGGCACGCGACGAAGAAGATGCAGTAGTAAATAGCGGCGACGGCATTCTTAAAGCACACTAGCTAGAGTATGTTCAGCATAATAAAAGGCCTATACGCCGTTACGCCAGACGAGCCGGATACCGATGTGCTACTAGCCAAGGTAGAAGCTGCGTTGCTGGGTGGCATCAATATTTTGCAATATCGTAACAAGCAGGCAAACCACAAATTGCTGACACAACAGGCGCAGGCTATATTACCTTTGTGTAGGCAATATAATGTACCGCTAATTATCAATGACTCAGTGAAACTGTGTCTTACATTAGATGCTGATGGTGTACATATAGGGGCAGAAGACGGCAACTTAAGCGAAGTTCGCACTAGATTAGGCCCAAATAAAATTTTAGGCGCATCGTGCTATAACCGCTTTGATTTAGCCTTAACCGCGCAACAAGCTGGGGCAGATTATGTGGCTTTTGGCGCTTGCTTTGCTTCCACTACAAAACCGAATGCGCCTATAGCTAGCTTGGATTTATTTAAACTAGCACAAGCGCAGCTGCATATTCCAACGGTCGCTATTGGCGGTATTATGTTAACAAATGTCTTGCAGGCTATTGATGCAGGCGCAAGTGCGATTGCTGTTATCAATGCAATTTTTAATAGCTCGGACGTCAAATTAAGCACCCAACAATTCGCGCAACTGTTCGACACTAATTTTTAACCCTTAATATTTAAAATATGACGATTACTATGACTTCTATCAATGAAACCCTTTTTGAAAAATCTCAACAACTTATTCCTGGCGGTGTAAATTCACCAGTACGCGCTTTTCGTAGCGTAGGCGGCACACCGGTGTTCTTCAAAAAAGGCTTGGGTTCTAAGTTGTGGGATGTAGACGGTAAAGAATATATCGACTACATCAACTCATGGGGACCGATGATCGTCGGTCACGCGCATCCGGTGGTGATTAAAGCGGTGCAAGAAGTGGCAGAAAATAGCTTGTCATTTGGTGCACCGACTGGCCTAGAGCTGGAAATGGCCGAGCTAATCAATAAATTAGTGCCTAGCATGGAGCAAGTACGTTTAGTGAGTAGCGGTACAGAAGCGACCATGAGTGCAATTCGTGTGGCACGCGGTTTTACTGGCCGAAGCAAGCTGGTTAAGTTTGAAGGCTGCTACCACGGACATTCTGATGCATTGTTAGTAAAAGCTGGTTCTGGCTTACTTACTTTTGGCGAGCCAGATTCTGCGGGTGTGCCAGCGGAAGTGGCTGCTCACACGCTGACTTTAGAATACAACAACACGCAAGCGCTTAAGGATTTATTCAGCAAAATGGGCGACGAAATTGCCTGCGTGATTATTGAGCCTGTGGTTGGCAATATGAATCTAGTAGTACCGCACATGGCGTTTTTACAGACTTTGCGCGAACTTTGCACTAAACATGGCGCGGTGTTGATTTTTGATGAAGTGATGACCGGTTTCCGCGTGCATTTAGGTGGCGCGCAAGCTTTATACAATATTAAACCGGACATGACGACACTAGGGAAAGTCATTGGCGGCGGTTTGCCTGTAGGTGCTTTTGGCGGCCGCAAAGATATCATGAGCTGCCTAGCGCCATTGGGTAAAGTGTATCAAGCGGGTACTTTGTCAGGCAATCCGGTTGCGGTGACCGCAGGTTTAAAAACTTTGGAATTGATTCAAGCGCCAGATTTTCATGCAAAACTAACGGCACAAACAAAGAAGTTAGTCGATGGCCTGATTGAGGCGGCAAAAGAAGCTGGCGTAATATTTAATGCACAAAGTGTGGGCGGCATGTTCGGCTTATATTTCTGCGAAAAATGTCCGGCTAGCTTTCATGAAGTGATGCAATCAAACAAAGAACATTTTAATAAATTTTTCCATAGCATGCTTGATAGCGGCATTTATCTTGGTCCGTCTGCGTTTGAAGCCGGCTTTGTTTCAGCCGCGCATAGTGATGCAGACATTGCCTTTACCGTTGCTGCGGCTAAAAAAGCGTTTGCCTTAGTAGCGGCCGCTTAAATACTTTAAAATCAGTGCGTTGTGAGACTATTCATAAGCGCCCACTTTAGAATTTGTCGTCCCGACGAAGGTCGGGATCCAGTGACGTTCCTGCCAAAATATAGGCGGTACTTGGTACATTCACAAACGCGTTGCGCTTGACTGGATCCCGACTTAGGTCGGAATGACAAGAATGTGTATTTTAATGTTTTTGAACAGACTCTTGTTTCGTACGAAGCTCTCAAAATTAGCGTTTAAAATTAGATTGGCATTCTGTTCAATGCCAATCTATTCAATTTTGATGAAATAATCTGTATCTTTAGCGTCTATCTTGTTGAACACATAGACATTTAACGGTAAACTTGAAGGTTCCGCTAAATGTTTTGTGATTAGATAATATGGCATCAGTATTAAGCAACCCAAACGTGCAAAATGACTCAGCTTTAAGTAGCTCAATCCATGTAGATTCAAGCACGGTAAATACAGGCTTCGTCAATAAAGCCAAACCAAGTAAACAAGGCTTATACAGACCTTCTAACGAGCGAGATGCTTGTGGTGTTGGCTTTGTAGCGCATATTAAAGGCAAAAAGAGCCATGATATTGTACAAAAAGGTTTGGAGTTACTCACCAATTTAACGCATCGCGGCGCAACCGGCTACGACCCTAAATTAGGTGACGGCGCTGGCTTGCTGATGCAGATGCCAGATGCTTTCATGCGTCAGGAAGCGGCTAAGCTTAATATCAATCTACCAGAAGCTGGCCAGTATGCAGTTGGCAATGTATTTTTACCGCAAGCGGCAAAAAACGTTGAAGCTTGCGTTAGTTTGATCAATAAAATCATCGCTGAAGAAAATCAAACTTTGCTAGCATGGCGTGATGTGCCAGTTAATAACAACGATTTAGCCCAAGCTGCGCGCGACGTTGAACCAACCATGCGTCAGGTAATTATCGCCAGCACGTCTGCCGATCAAAATACTTTTGAACGCAAATTGTTTGTCATTCGCAAGCGTGTTGAGCATGCGATTCGTGCGCTTGATTTAAAAGATCCTGCTACATTTTATATTCCATCATTATCTTCACGCACTATTGTCTACAAAGGCATGTTACTAGCCAATGAAGTAGGCGTGTACTACCAAGATTTAAACGATGAAAGCGTTGTTTCAGCGCTAGCACTAGTGCATCAACGTTTTTCAACCAACACTTTTCCAGCTTGGGATTTGGCCCATCCATTCCGCATGATTGCCCATAACGGCGAAATAAATACCGTACAAGGCAACGTAAACTGGATGGCGGCACGCCACGAGACGATGAAGTCTAGCGTGATAGGTGAAGATTTAGAAAAACTTTGGCCGTTGATTGTTGATGGCCAATCAGATTCAGCCTGCTTTGATAACTGTTTAGAATTGTTAGTGGCCGGCGGCTATTCCTTGCCACATGCCATGATGATGTTAATTCCTGAAGCTTGGGGTGCAAAAGATGGTGCTGGCAATTCATTGATGGACGAAGAGCGCCGTGCGTTCTACGAATATCACGCGGCGTTAATGGAACCTTGGGATGGCCCGGCTGCAGTGGCCTTTACTGACGGCCGCATGATAGGTGCAACTTTAGACCGTAATGGTTTACGTCCAGCCCGTTACTTAGTGACTGATGATGACATTGTAATGATGGCTTCTGAAATGGGCGTACTGACATTTCCACAAGAAAAAATTGTTAAGAAATGGCGTTTAGAGCCAGGCAAAATGTTGCTAATCGACATGGAGCAAGGACGCATTATTAGCGATGCTGAAGTTAAAAAAGACGTAGCAACCACTAAACCATATAAACAATGGATAGAAAAATCACGCTACTTTTTGACAGACATGCCAAAAGTAGAAGGTAAGTTAGAAATGGCTGCCGGTTTATTAGATACCCAGCAAGCCTTTGGTTACACACAAGAAGACATTAAATTTGTCATGTTACCAATGGTGACAAACGGTGAAGAAGGCTCAGGTTCAATGGGTAACGACGCAGCTTTGCCAGTCCTATCTGTTAAACCAAAATTGCTTTACAACTATTTTAAACAACTATTCGCGCAAGTGACTAATCCGCCTATCGACCCAATTCGCGAAGAATTAGTGATGTCGCTAGTGACGTTTATTGGCCCAAAACCTAATTTATTAGCCGTAGACGAAACTAAACCAGCGATGCGTTTAGAAGCCAGCCAACCAGTGTTGATGCTGGACGAGTTAGAGCAATTAAAAGCCATTGCCACACTTACGCAAAATCAATATAAATCTTTAGTATTAGATATTACTTATCCAGCAACATTGGGTAAAACTGGCATGGCCGCAGCAGTTGAAAGTATCACCAAAGCGGCCGAAAAAGCGGTTAAAGATGGCTTTAATATTCTAATTCTGTCTGACAGAAGCATCAGCGAAACGCGTTTAGCGATTCCTGCTTTACTAGCTTGTTCTGCTACGCATGAACATTTAGTTAAAGCCGGCCTACGCACCAGCACTGGCCTAGTGATTGATACTGGTTCAGCGCGTGAAGTGCATCACTTTGCGCTATTGGCAGGTTATGGCGCTGAAGCCGTTTGTCCTTGGTTGGCGTTTGAAACCATTAGCCACATGGGGACTAAAGACAATTACCTTGCAGCTAAAAACTTTGTTAAAGCCATAGGCAAAGGCTTGTATAAAGTGATGTCTAAGATGGGTATTTCTACTTATCAATCTTATTGCGGCGCACAGATTTTTGAAGCGATTGGTCTAAATTCAGCATTTGTTGAGCAATATTTTACTGGCACAGTCACTAATATTGAAGGCATAGGTTTAGATCAAGTGGCTGAAGAAGCGACGCGTTTACATAGTAGCGCTTTTGGTGAAGATCCAACCGCCAGCACATTCACTGCAATGGCGCAGGCTGGCGGTACTGACGCTGGACTCGGCGGCTACACGATTAATGCGGATGTGCTGGCAAATACTTTCTTAGCGGCCATTCAATCCGTTATGCTTGATACCTATACTGCTGTTGCACCGACTATTCTGCCAAAAACTACGGCAGGCGATTTAATATTAGCGCCAGAATTTGAATACTCTCCAACCACACAATGGAAGGGCTACTTAAAAGCCACAAGACTTAATAGCGATGGTTCGATTGGCAGCTTATTGTGGGAATTAGGGCAAAATCTTGCTGCAATTAGTCCAGATAGCCGCAA
>JBEDKX010000018.1:0-845 GCA_041171965.1 Pseudomonadota bacterium
CAGTCACTTAGTAATCACTTGATGTTTTCTAGCTTTAAAACTAGTGAGAGTGCAACGCCAAGAGATTGGTACCATACAGCCAGTCACACAGTGCGCGATCATGTGGTTGAGCGTTGGATTGCAACCGCAGATGCCTATTATCGTGATGATCCAAAACGGGTTTACTATTTATCACTCGAGTTCTTAATAGGGCGCATGCTGAGTAATGCTGCACTAAATTTGGGCATTAAAGATGAATTGAAAGAGGGCTTAGCTTCATTGGGTCGAGACTTAGAAAATGTGGTTGAGATGGAAACCGATGCCGCTTTAGGCAACGGTGGCTTGGGTCGCCTTGCTGCATGCTTTTTAGATTCAATGGCTACTATGGATATTCCTGCAGCTGGTTATGGAATTCGTTATGAATACGGCATGTTCAAGCAGACGATAGAAAATGGTCAGCAAGTTGAAAACCCTGACAATTGGTTGCGCTACGGTAATATTTGGGAATTTCAACGTCCAGAGTCGACCTACAATATTAAATTTCATGGGCATGTAGTGAAATTTCCAACCGAAGATGGCGAATTCCAGCACTGGGTAGACGCTGAACATGTGGTGGCGATGGCTTACGATGTGCCTGTTCCCGGCTACGGCACGGAAACAGTGAATACCTTGCGTTTATGGTCGGCCAAAGCAGCGCGTGAGTTTGATTTGCGCCATTTTAATGATGGTAATTACGAGCGCGCTGTTGAAGAACGTAATGAAACTGAGAATATCTCTAAAGTGCTATACCCAAATGATAGCTCTGTATTGGGTAAAGAATTACGCCTAAAACAGCAATATTTCTTTGTTTCTGCTTCTATTCAAGA
>JBEDKX010000018.1:886-8743 GCA_041171965.1 Pseudomonadota bacterium
ACCAAACAATCAGACTGGGATATTTTGCCAGACAAAATTGCTATTCAATTGAATGATACGCATCCTTCAATTGGCGTGGCTGAAATGATGTATCAATTAGTCGATAATCATCAATTACCGTGGGCGAAGGCTTGGTCTTTAGTGGTCAAGATATTTGCCTACACCAACCACACCTTAATGCCTGAAGCTTTAGAAACTTGGTCTGTGGCGTTGTTTGAGAATTTGTTGCCACGTCATTTGGAAATTATTTATCAAATTAATAAAGAGTTTTTAAATATGGTAAATCATCAGTTTCCTGGTGAAACTGATTTATTAACACGTGTTTCTATTATTGATGAAACACATGGTCGTCGCGTGCGGATGGCGCATTTGGCGGTCGTTGGAAGCCATACCGTTAATGGTGTGGCGGCATTGCATAGTGAGCTATTGAAGGAAACTTTATTCGCTGACTTTAATCGCATTTATCCTGGTAAATTAACCAACGTAACTAACGGTATTACTCCGCGTCGCTGGCTGAATCAGGCTAATCCAGCGCTGACCAGTTTGCTAGAAAAAGCCATTGGTGCGGGCTTTAAAAAAGATCTCACACAAATCAAAAAAATCACGCCTTTAGCAAATGATGCTGATTTTAGAAAAGCTTTTGCCGCCGTAAAGTTGGGCAATAAAATAAGATTGGCCGAAAAGATCGAACATCTAACGGGTATTAAGCTTAATACTAACAGTTTGTTTGACGTGCAAATTAAGCGAATTCACGAATATAAGCGTCAGTTACTCAATGTACTACATGTCATTACTTTATATAATCGCATTCGCCACGGCGAACAAGGCGTTACGCCACGTACAGTAATCTTTGGCGGTAAGGCTGCGCCCGGTTATTGGATGGCGAAACAGATTATCCGTTTAATTAACGATGTCGCGGAAATCGTGAATAACGACCCTGCGGTTGGTGATCAATTGAAAGTCGTTTATTACCCAAACTACGAGGTTTCAGCGGCGGAAATTTTGTTCCCTGGCAGTGATTTATCTGAACAAATTTCAACAGCAGGTACCGAGGCAAGCGGCACCGGCAATATGAAAATGGCACTTAATGGTGCGCTAACTATCGGTACTTTAGATGGTGCTAACGTTGAGATTAAAGAAGAAGTGGGCGATGAAAATATATTCATATTTGGTTTAACGACGCCACAAGTAGCTGAAGTAAAAGCCAATGGCTACAATCCTCGTGATTATTACGATAATAACGAGACCTTAAAAATAGTACTGGATATGATTTCCAGTGGATTTTTCTCGGTGGATGAGCCAAATCGCTATCAACCCATTGTAGATAACTTGCTTTATCATGGTGACCAATATTTATTACTTGCTGATTATGCTAGTTATATCGAAACGCAGGATAGGGTCGCTAGCGTTTACAAAGATCAGGACGAATGGACGCGTTTGGCCATTTTGAATGTGGCCAATATGGCTAAATTTTCAAGTGATCGAGCTATTGGTGAATACGCCAAAAATATATGGCATGTTAGTCCAAGTAAATCGGCTAAGTTGAAAAAGTAGCTTTAGTTGCATGATACTTATACGTAAATTATTAGCTATGGTCGTTTGATTAAGGCTTAATAATTTACGTAAAGTAAAAAAATGCGTGCTCAGATTTTTGTGTGATATGAAGCTCCTCTGAACTTCCTTTTCATGCTAGTGGAAATGTTTGAATGATTAGTTTTGGAGAGCTTAATTGATGCTAGCCAAATTCGACATTAAACATAGTTATACCATTATGCTAGTGAAACAATTGCCTCGATTTCCACTAATACATCACGTGGTAGCTTAGCGACTTGCACGGTAGAGCGTGCTGGTGCGTGGCCTGCAAAAACTTCGCCATAAACGCCGTTCATTGCCACAAAATCATCCAAATTTTTCAAAAAGACCGTGGTTTTAACTACTTTAGATAAATCTGCACCAGCCGCCTCAATAACTGCTTTTAGGTTAGCTAGCACTTGCGTTGTTTGTACGATAATATCGCCATCGTTAAGCGAGCCATCTGCACGCAGTGGAATTTGGCCGGAAGTGAATAATAAATTGCCAACAACAATCGCTTGCGAATATGGGCCGATGGCAGCGGGCGCATTGGGAGTTTGAATGACGTGCATATGGAATACCTTTTTATTGAAACTCATGTTAATAAATGTTTGAATTTTTAAATGTTTAGTGGAAATTTAAATATCACCTAATTTTTATCGCTCGAATCTTAGCGTGCAAAAATTCGTTAAGCATCATTTTAGCGCAGACTGAATAAGCTCAGCCAGTAAATTTCCATAATGCGTAATGCGCTCAGTAGATGCGTAAGCATAACCAATGATTAGCCCTTTTTCGCGATTTTCACCCATGCCGTAATGTGACAAAGGATAGACTCGAATGCCTTGTTCAGCGGCTAATTCGGCGATGCTGATATCATCACAGCTTTGATCAAATTCAACCACTAAATGCAGCCCGGAATCTAGGGTAGATAAACGAGCACCTACCCTGGCGATGGGTGCTAATGCGGCTTGCAGTAAGCGGCGACGCTCACCATAAATTAGACGCAAGCGTCTGATGTTGCTTGAGAAATGACCTTCCTCAATAAAGTCTGCCAAAGTTGCCTGAATAAGCATTTGGCCTGGCCGCTGTAATTCATATAAGCCACTTTTGAAACATTCGATTAACTTTTCTGGTACTACTAAATAGCCCAATCTAATGCCAGGGTAAATCACTTTTGAAAAAGTACCTAAATAAAGGACTCTGCCATTTTGATCCATGCCTTGTAACGATGAAATAGGACGTCCTTCAAACCTAAACTCGCTGTCGTAATCATCCTCAATAATCCATGCGCCTACATTTTGTGCGTAATCTAGTAATAAGCGCCGGCGACCGTAACTCATTACCATCCCTTTTGGATATTGGTGCGAAGGTGTGGTGTAAATCATGCGTGGCACCACTCTGAAATCTTGTGTACTTGGCGCCATGCCTTCCTTATCCACATTAACCGGATGCAGTTGCAGGCCGTTTACTTCTAGCACGCGTCGTGCCGCCCAATAACTCGGATTTTCTAGCCATACTTGGTCACCATGGTCTGTTAGTAAACGCGCGCACAAATCAATCGATTGTTGTGTGCCAGAGGTGATAAGGACTTGTTCGAAGGTCAAATTAACCGCACGTGATACTCGTAGATAATCAGCAATGGCTTTGCGTAAAGGTAAATAACCGCCTTCATGGCTGGAGTCGAGCATGCTGGGCTGAGGGATGTTAGTGTTCGGAGTACGCCATTGGCGATTAAGTAAGCGCCGCCAAAGCGTATAAGGAAAGCCAGAATAGTCGTCTTCACCAGGGGTGAAAGGTTGGATTTCGTGGCTTTTTTTATTGGGATGGTTTTGTGTGCTAGTTGAAATGCAGGCAGCCATGCCTCGTTTGGATAGTGCTGAATAATTATCGGCAAGTGTTGTTTTCGCTAAATCTTCCGGGATACATACTGGCGCGTTCGCTACCACAGTTTTTTTTGTAAATTCATCTGGCTGCTCATAGCTCACGTAAGTGCCACTACCGCTTTTTGCTACGACATAGCCTTCATCTGACAATTGTTCAAAAGCTGCCAGTATGGTGTTGCGCGATACAGATAATTCTTGCGCTAACCTTCGTGTAGAAGGTAGACGTGCGCCAGCAGGCATTATTTGCTGAGTAATGGCACGGCGAATCGCTTCATAAACACGTCGATGATTAGGCATGTTTAGTGGAAAGTTATCTTTGGCAAGTTCGGTTAATAGCCATTCAGAAATAACCAGTTGCTTCATCGTTGCCTATTCCTAACGTGCTAAAAGATTAGTATCACTTTGCCACTTAATATCAAGTGGTTCAATTAATATATTTAAAATGGTACTTGTAGCATTACCAATTTTAGGAATAATATACTTAAAAGTGATAAACAAAAATAAGCATCACAAATGCAGTAGTTATTAACCAATACAGTTCACTAATACGCATTAGTCAGGATTACAACACCAAGCATGTAAAAGTATTTTTCTAATAGAGATGGCTGATATTCTGTAATGAAAGCAATAAAAATAAAACCAGTAGTATTAATTCCAGCCGATGTTAAACATCTAGGTGAGCATCCTGTTCACATGGCTGGACAAAAATATATTATGGCGGTATCTCAAGCCGCTGGTGGCTTACCATTGGTTGTGCCAGCTATTGCTGATCAACTGGACATAGCAGCACTGCTGACTATTGCGGATGGAATTTTACTAACAGGCGCAGTTTCTAATGTGCATCCTTCACATTTTGGACAAGAAATACACAATCTATCATTGCCGTTAGACCCCGCCCGAGATGCGCTGACCTTAGCTTTAATTCGTGCGGCTATTGCAGCGAAAGTCCCACTGCTGGCAATTTGCCGCGGCTTTCAAGAAATGAATGTAGCCTTTGGCGGTAGCTTGTATCAAGCGGTTCACGAGGCGTCTGGCTTAAATGATCATCGTGAAGCTAAAGATTTGCCTGTCGAAATACAATACGCCCCAGCGCATATGATCAAATCAGTTGCCAATGGTAAATTAGCCAAAATCATTGGCAATACTGAAATACTGGTGAACTCTTTACATGGACAAGGTTTGGACCGCTTAGGTCTAGGTTTAGTCGCGGAAGCGCATGCGCCAGATGGCTTAATTGAAGCAGTAAGTGTTGAAGGTGCTGCTGCATTTGCATTAGGCGTGCAATGGCACCCCGAGTGGAAGGTCATGGAATTTCCTACCTCGCTAGCTATTTTTCAAGCATTTGGCGATGCGTGCCGCGAAAGAGCTAAAGCGCGCCAACTGAGTATGCAGATAGTGGCTGGGCCTGAATAGACGTACTCAACTGTTAAGAACTGCAAGGTAATTAATAAACTTTAGATCTTAAAAAGTACGCTGGAGAATAACAATGATTAGCCCAAGAGATTTTAAGTTAGCTGATATGGACCGCTGGTTAACTGATAATAACGTCACTGAAATTGAATGTTTAGTGCCAGATTTAACCGGTGTTGCACGCGGGAAAATATTACCGCGTGAAAAGTTTTCAACAGATCGCGCCATGCGTCTGCCAGAGGCTGTGCTTGGTGTAACGGTCACCGGCGAATCTCCTCGAGGCCATGCTGGCTATGACAGCGTAATGGGTTTTACCGATAAAGACATGGTGTTGCTGCCAGACCCAACCACGTTAAGGTTAGTGCCATGGGCAGCAGACCCAACTGCGCAAGTGATTATGGATTGTGTTGGGCATGACGGCAAGCCGATTGATTTTGCACCGCGTAATGTATTGCGCCGTGTTACGGGCTTATTTAAAGATTTAGGTTGGACGCCGATTGTTGCGCCTGAATTAGAGTTTTATTTATTGGCCAGAAATATTGATCCGGATTTGCCACTCACGCCGCCGATTGGTCGCAGTGGTCGCAGAGAAACCAGTCGCCAGTTATATAGCATAGATGCGGTGAATGAGTTTGATCCGCTGTTTGAAGATATTTACGATTACTGCGAAGTGATGGGCTTAGAGCTTGATACGCTGATTCATGAATTTGGCGCTGGCCAAATGGAAATCAACTTTTTGCACGACGAGCCGATGATTCTGGCAGATAAGTCTTTTTTCTTTAAACGAGTCTTGCGTGAAGCGGCCATGCGTCATGATATGTACGCCACTTTTATGGCTAAGCCCATGCAAAACGAGCCTGGCTCTGCCATGCATATTCACCAAAGTGTGATTGATAGTAAAACCGGTCAAAATATATTCAGCCTGCCAGATGGTTCGGCTTCACCACTATTTTTTAATTACATTGCCGGTTTGCAGAAATATCTACCAGCCGCCATGTCTATTTTGGCACCTTATGTTAACTCCTATCGTCGTATTGTGCGTGATGGAGCCGCGCCGATTAACATCGAGTGGGGCTACGATAATCGTACGGTTGGCATTCGCGTACCTATCTCAGAACCATCTGGGCGTAGGATCGAAAATCGCGTGGTTGGGGCTGATGCAAATCCCTATTTGGCCATGGCGGTGACGCTAGCTTGTGGTTATTTAGGTATCGTAGAAAAATTACAACCAACCGCAGTTACCACTGGCAGTGCCTATGCCTCTGATTATCAGTTACCACGCGGGCTCTCTGAAGCGCTTCGAGAATTAGAGCATGCCAAAGCTTTGCATAAAGTATTGGGTGAAAATTTCGTTAATGTATACCTTGCGGTAAAAGAAACTGAGCACGATGAATTTATGCGTGTAATTAGTCCGTGGGAACGTGAACATTTGTTGATGCATGTTTAGAAAATTTAGATTTCAAGCCAACATCTATTAAGCACAATGAACTGAGAATATTATGAACGGCAATACCAGCAAAATTCAAGCAGTAGATTCAGCGCATTACTTTCACCCATTTACCGATCACCAAGCCTTGGCCTCTAAAGGCTCGCGCATCATCGAAAAAGCGGACGGCATTTATATCTGGGACTCGAAAGGTGAGAAAATCCTAGATGCCATGTCTGGTTTGTGGTGTGTGAATGTGGGCTATGGCCGCCAAGAATTGGTAGATGCTGCCGCCAAGCAGATGCAGGTTTTGCCGTATTACAATAGCTTTTTTTCAACCACTAACGTACCAGCTGTCAAACTCGCTGAGCGCATTGTTAAGTTAGCTGGTGATAACTTCTCACACGTTTTTTTTAGTAGTTCAGGATCAGAATCTAACGATACCAATATTCGTATGGTGCGGCATTATTGGGCAACGTTAGGTCAGCCTGAACGTAAAATCATTATTAGCCGTAAAAATGCTTATCACGGCTCAACCATGGCCGGTGCTTCTTTAGGTGGCATGAGTTACATGCATGAGCAAGGCGGCTTACCAATTCCGGATATTGTCCATATTGAGCAGCCTTATTTTTACGGCCTAGCACATGATAAAAATAAAGATGCTTTTGGTATTGAGGCCGCAGGATGGCTAGAAGCTAAAATTCTAGAAGTCGGCGCGGACAAAGTTGCAGCATTCATTGGCGAGCCAGTACAGGGCGCCGGCGGTGTAATTATTCCGCCAAAAACTTACTGGCCAGAAATTCAGCGTATCTGTGATAAATACGGTATTTTATTAATTTGTGATGAGGTGATTTGTGGCTTTGGTCGATTAGGCTATTGGTTTGGCTCTGAGCTTATGGGCGCTAAGCCTGACTTAATGACTTTTGCTAAAGGTGTAACTTCCGGCTACATTCCCCTTGGTGGCGTGGTGATAGGCAAACGTGTAGCCAAAGTGTTGACTGAGCAGGGTGGTGAATTTAATCACGGTTACACATATTCTGGTCATCCCGTGGCCTGCGCCGTCGCTTTAGCAAATATTGATATCCTTGAGAAAGAAGGTTTGGTAGACCGTGTACGCAATGAAACCGGGCCCTATCTCGCACAAAAATTTGCTGAATTAGCTGACCATCCATTAGTGGGCGGTGCAGAAACTTGTGGTTTGGTAGCGGGTTTTGCACTCATGAAAGATCCACAACAGCATATTGCCTTTGATGAATCGGTAGGCGCTGGCATGCGTTGCCGTAACCATTGTTTTGCGAGTGGTTTAATTATGCGTGCCGTAGGCGATAGAATGATTGTTGCACCGCCGTTAGTGATTACCAAAGCGCAAATAGACGATATGATGGTGTTGATTCGTAAATGTTTAGACGCGACGCTTGAAGAACTCAAAATAGGCGGATTTCTTAATAATTAATCACAACATTAGTAGCCTTAAACTCGATAGCCTTTGATAAATAAATTTTTACATAACAGTATTAATTTGCTACTGTTCTTTTCTTAGGTTTAGCGCTTTGTTTTGATTTTGAT
>JBEDKX010000019.1:0-7814 GCA_041171965.1 Pseudomonadota bacterium
GTGAAATCGGGATGAAATTATTGATGGAAAATCGTGGCGTAAAAAAAGCAGTGTTTCACGTGAAACACTGCTTTTCTTTTTTAAGCACGCACTAAGCGCGCTTAACATTTGTAACTAAGTATTATTTTTTAGCTTTTGCTGTTGGTGTTGATTCAGTTAGCAAATAAGTGATGTAGTTAGCTTTTTGAGCAGGCGTACAATCTACACCTAAAATATCGTTACAATGTTTAGTGAATTTAGCTTCCACTTTATCGTAGTCGCTAAAGCGTTTAGCGTTAACTACTGGTGAAAGTGGTTTAATCGTTTTGCCAGTTGCAATGTGTTTACCTGCATCTGCTGGATTTGCTGTGTGGCATGAAGCACAAGCAGTTTCTTTACCGTTAGCGCCTTTTACTTTTTGGTTGAAGAATACTTTACCGTCAGCTACTGAAGCAACGAAGTCTGGGTTAGCGCCTTTAGCTACTGTTGTGTAAATAGCGGCTAATTTTTCTGCATTGGCAACGCTAGCTTGTGCAGAGAAAGCTGTAAGACCAAGTAATACTGCTAATGCAATGTTTAATTTTTTCATATGATGCTCCGTTCTAGGTTTAAAGTATGTGTTCGGTTTTACGGGTCGAGCTATAGTAATAAGCCAATATTATGCCAGCTTTGTTAATAAATTATGAATATCTTTTTTCAGAGTGTAATTATTCCACTTATCGGACTAATAAATCAACTGTTAAAACAAGCTTTTGCATGACTAAATTAGGCAATTCCAGTAAAATCTAATTCTTTGAAATATAAGCGTTAAATGATGCCAAAAGCAGAACATAAGTACCCTGATATTTTTGATGTGATTGTCGTTGGTGGTGGTCATGCCGGAACTGAGGCTGCACTCGCCAGTGCCAGAATGGGCCAAAAAACCTTATTGCTGACGCACAACATTGAAACGCTGGGTCAAATGTCTTGTAATCCAAGCATAGGCGGCATCGGCAAAGGGCATTTGGTTAAAGAAATCGACGCACTAGGCGGTGCAATGGCTGCCGCTACCGATGAAGGCGGCATACAGTTTCGCATATTAAATTCTAGTAAAGGTCCGGCGGTACGCGCTACACGTGCCCAAGCGGATCGAGTTCTGTACAAAGCCGCCATACGCCGCCGACTAGAGAATCAACCTAACTTATGGCTTTTTCAGCAAGCGGTAGATGATATTATTTTAGAGGGCGATGCTGACTTACCGCGCGCCGCTGGCGTGGTGACGCAAATTGGTTTGCGCTTTGCCTCAAAAACAGTGGTGTTAACCGCCGGTACTTTTTTAGGCGGCTTGGTGCATGTCGGCTTGCAAAATTACAGTGCTGGCCGCGCTGGCGATCCTCCATCAATTTCGTTGGCGGCGCGTCTGCGTGAAATCGGTTTGCCGGTTGGCCGTTTAAAAACTGGTACACCACCGCGTATCGATGGTCGCAGTATTGATTATTCTGTGATGCAAGAACAGCCGGGCGATAATCCTGTGCCGGTATTTTCGTTTTTGGGCAATGTTGCGCAGCACCCTGCCCAACTGCCGTGCTGGATTACCCACACCAACGAGCGCACGCACGATATTATTCGCAGCGGATTAGATCGCTCGCCTATGTATACCGGAGTTATTGAGGGCGTTGGCCCGCGTTATTGCCCAAGCGTTGAAGATAAAATTCACCGCTTTGCAGATAAAGATTCCCACCAGATATTTTTAGAGCCAGAAGGCTTAAGCACCCATGAAGTTTACCCAAATGGAATTTCAACCAGCTTGCCGTATGATATTCAGCTAGCTTTGGTGCGTTCGGTAAAGGGTTTGGAAAATGCGCACATTATGCGTCCGGGTTATGCCATTGAGTACGATTATTACGATCCGCGTGGCTTAAAAAGCTCGTTGGAAACTAAAGCTGTGAGCGGTTTATTTTTTGCTGGCCAAATTAATGGCACTACTGGTTATGAAGAAGCTGCCGCGCAAGGTTTATTAGCCGGTGCCAATGCCGCACTTTTAGCGCAAGGTAAAGACGCATGGTGCCCTGCCCGCGATGAAGCTTACATCGGCGTAATGGTGGATGATTTAATTACCCGTGGCGTTACCGAGCCGTACCGCATGTTTACTTCTCGTGCGGAATATCGTTTGCAATTGCGTGAAGATAACGCAGATATGCGCTTGACAGAAATCGGCCGAAAATTAGGTTTGGTGGATGATGTGCGCTGGGAAGCTTTTAGCCGTAAACAAGAAGCGGTGTTGCGTGAGCAAGAGCGCCTTAAAAAGACCTTTGTGCAACCGGCTAATTTAGATGCAGAAAAAATGACGGCTTTATTTGGCAAGCCGCTAGAGCATGAGTACAGCTTGTTTGAATTGTTGCGCCGTCCAGAAGTGAGTTACGAAGCGGTTTTATCGTTAGGCGAAGAGGCCTTAGGTGGCCATCAATGTGATTCATTGGCCGTCGAGGTGCGCGAGCAGGTAGAAATTGCCGCAAAATATCAAGGCTATATTGATCGCCAAACTGATGAAGTAGCACGTAGTCGCGGCCAAGAAAATACCAAATTGCCGGAAGATTTAGATTACCGCGAAATTCATGGTTTGCCGATTGAGGCGCAACAAAAACTTAATGCACAAAAGCCTGAAACCATCGGTCAGGCCGGCAGGATTTCTGGCATCACGCCAGCCGCTATTTCGCTATTATTGGTTTACCTCAAACGTAAATCTCGCAGCAAACAAATCGAGCAAGCTGCATGACCTTGCAAGCGACACTGAAAGCCAAGCTGCAAGCTGGTTTGTTGGAGATGAGTTTGCAAATCAGCGATGATAAGCAAGATAAGCTGATTGCTTATTTGTTGCTGATTGATAAATGGAACAAGGTGCATAACCTCACCGCAATACGCGACCCGCTGGCGATGGTGACTTTGCATTTGTTAGATAGTTTAAGTGTGTTGCCACATGTGCAGGCTTTAGCACCGAAGTATTTGTTAGATGTGGGTGCTGGTGCTGGCTTGCCAAGTATTCCATTGGCTATTTGCCTGCCAGACTTGCAAGTGACGGCGATTGATTCTGTGCTAAAAAAAACCAGCTTTATGCGCCAAGTAAAAGGTGAGTTAGCGTTAACTAACTTTCAGGTTGAATATGGCCGCGTCGAAGCTTTAAAAGCAAAGCAGCTGTTTGATGTGATTGTTTCACGCGCGTTTTCAGAAATTGCTTTGTTCCTTAAGCTCACCAAGCATTTGTTAGCCGAAGGTGGCCAATGGTTGGCCATGAAAGGCGTTGTGCCTGAGCACGAATTTGAAAATCAGGATTTTAAAAACATGGCGATAAAGCCTAGCCGCATTGAAGTGTTAAAAGTGGCGGGCTTAGACGCTGAACGACATTTGGTTTATTTGCAGCGTTAACGCTTTAAATTGCTCGCAAATTTTAAGTTGTTATTTAAAACATCATTAAATTAAAGTAAATATGAAAATATTAGCCATTACTAATCAAAAAGGCGGTGTCGGTAAAACGACTACCTGCGTCAACCTCGCGGCCAGCATGGCTAGCTTGGGGAAAAAGGTCCTGCTGATAGATCTTGATCCGCAGGGCAATGCCAGTACCGGTAGCGGTATTGATAAAGCGCATCTTAAACACAGTATTTACCATGTGTTAATTGGTGAAAAAACACTGAGCGAAGTGATTGTTACTAGCGAAAAAAGTGGCTTTGATATTGCACCATCAAACCGTGAGTTAGCTGGTGCCGAGGTGGATTTGGTTAATGAGCTGGCGCGAGAAACTAGGTTGAAAGCCTCCATCGCTAAATTGGTCAGCCTGAATGGCTTGGCTGTCTATGATTATGTTTTGCTTGATTGCCCCCCTGCGCTAAATTTAGTGACGGTGAACGCTTTAACTGCGGCAAATTCAGTGCTGATTCCGATGCAATGTGAGTATTACGCATTAGAAGGCTTGTCTGATTTAGTGAATACCGTAAAAAAAGTACGCGCACGATTGAATCCAACCCTAGAAATAGAAGGCTTGTTACGGACTTTATTTGATAATCGCAATATGTTGGCTAACCAGGTTTCAGATCAGTTAATTAACCATTTTGGCGATAAAGTGTATAAAACCATCATCCCCAGAAATATTAGGTTGGCTGAAGCGCCGAGCTATGGCGTGCCTGTACTTAACTATGACAAAAACTCTAAAGGCTCGCAGGCTTACATGGATTTAGCGCATGAGATTATAGATAAAGACAGTCTGAGCAAGGGGAAGCAAAATGGTTAAAGCAAATGTCTTGAATAGAGGTTTGGGTCGCGGGCTTGATGCACTTTTAGCTGGCGATATGGGAAGTGTCGGCGAGGCAGATTCTTTGCTGGTGCTTAAGATAGAGCGATTACGCCCAGGTAAATATCAGCCGCGTAGCTACATGGATGATGCAGCATTACAAACTTTGGCCGATTCAATTAAGGCGCAAGGCATTATGCAGCCGATATTGGTGAGGCCGCTTATTGACGCACAATCTGCTGAGCAGCAATACGAAATTATTGCCGGTGAACGCCGTTGGCGCGCTAGCAAAATGGCTGGCTTAGAAGATGTGCCAGTATTAGTGCGTGAAATTGAAGATGAAGCCGCCTTAGCAATGGCTTTGATAGAAAATATTCAGCGTGAAAATCTGAACCCTCTTGAAGAGGCGCAAGGCATTAAGCGTTTGATAGATGAATTTGCCATGACCCACGAAAAAGCGGCGCTGGCGGTCGGGCGTTCACGCGTAGCGGTTTCAAACCTGTTGCGATTGTTGAATTTGTGCGCAGCTGTGCAAGAAATGTTAATGCATGGAAAAATAGATATGGGCCATGCTCGCGCGCTTATCGGCTTAGACGGCGCACAGCAAGTCATGCTGGCTGAACAAATTATACAAAATAATTATTCAGTGCGCGAAGCCGAAAGTTTGGTTAAAAAGCAAAACACACAAGCGGCTACAACGGCAGAAGATTCGGCACAAAACAGTACACAGAAATCACAGCAGAAAATCAGTACTAATCCTGACGTTATCAGGCTGCAAGAGGCTTTGAGCGATAAATTAGGCGCGGTAGTTAATATTAAAGCAAGCGCTAATGGTGCTGGAATGCTGAAAATTAGCTATGCTAATTTAGATCAGTTGGATGAAATAATCGCAAGAATTTCACGTTAATGTCACTGTAATGCCACATTAATATCACAAGAAATAAGCATAATACTGCGCTAAGTGTTTCATTTTGCTTAAACTTAGCTCTTGACTAAAAAGTTGTAATAATTCAAAATCGCGGACTTTGCAGCATATTGCATAAAAGTAAGCGTAAATAAGCGCATTTAAATGAACTGGGTTTAAGACATTGTCAGCATCTATCACCGCAGACGTTTTTAGTAAAATGCTTAAAATTCAGCTAATCGCCACGTTGGCGGTCGCGCTTGTGTTATTGCTTACGACTGGTATGCATGCAGGTATTTCGGCAATATTAGGTGGTTCGGCGGTATTAATCGGTGCGTCAGTAGCATCATTAATCGCAAGACGTAACGCTAAAAATGAAGATCCAACCGCAATTTTGGTGAATTTGTTGAAAGCGGAAGCCGTTAAAATTATTATGATTATCCTATTGTTAATCATTGTGTTTAAAGTCTATACCCAGTTGGTGCCATTTGCGCTAATTGCCGGTTTAGCCGCTGCAGCGCTGTTTTCTGGGGCTGCATTGAGTAAGTTAAAAGTGTGATTAAAAATTCTTGTCAGTTAAATGACGTAAAGTAAACTTTAGTTAGAGTAAATATTAGATTATGTCTACAGAACACGCAGAACAAGCACTGACCCCATCAAGCTACATTACGCATCACTTAAGCTTTAACGCTAAACCTATTGGTGACGGTAGTTTTTGGGTGCTCAATTACGACAGCTTTATTATGTCAGTATTGCTAGGTATTGTAGTGATGGGTTTAATTTGGTGGGTAGCTCGTAGCGCAACAACTGGCGTTCCAAGCAAAGGCCAAGCCTTTGTAGAGCTTATTTTTGGTTTTGTTGACGAGCAAGTCAAAAACATTTTCCACGGCAATCGCCATAGCTTTATTGCCCCTACAGCGCTAACAGTATTTTTATGGGTGTTAGCCATGAATGCGATGGACTTCTTGCCTGTCGATGTTATGCATCATTTTGTTTATGCCCCACTTGGTTTAGAGCACTGGCGTAGTGTCCCTACATCTGACATCAATACAACGTTTGCGTTGGCATTGGCTGTGTGGATTTTGATGATTTACTTCTCAATTAAAGTCAAAGGCCTAGGCGGCTGGATTCATGAATTATTTTACGCGCCATTCGGCGGTGCGAAATTCTTTAAGCCAAAAACTGCCATGGGTTTTGTTGGTTTACTATTAAGCCCACTATTGTTTGTTGCAAACTTTGCTTTCAATATCATTGAGTATGTTTCTAAACCGCTATCACATTCATTACGACTATTCGGTAATATGTATGCCGGCGAAGTTATTTTCTTATTGATTGGTTTGTGGGCCGCTACAGGTTTAACCGGTACAATTTTTGGTGCAATTTTAGGTGCTGGCTGGTCAATCTTCCACATCTTAATTGTGGCATTGCAAGCGTTTATTTTCATGATGTTAACGGTCGTTTATTTGGCCATGGCGCATGAGTCACACTAGTTTTAGCAGTTTGTTTCAGCAGTTTTGTTTTTGTAGTTTGAGGTAGTTTTTTAATTTTTTAAAGGGTAATAAAATGGATAACTTACAACTTTTTGCAATGATTCAAGCTTACACAGGCGTTGGTATTGGCTTAATTATTGGTCTAGGCGCTGCTGGTGCTTGTATCGGTATTGGTATTATGTGTGCAAGTTTCTTAGAAGGCGCTGCACGTCAACCAGAAATGATTCCACAATTGCAAGGTAAAGTGTTCTTGCTATTGGGTCTTATCGATGCTTCTTTCATTATTGGTGTTGGTCTAGCAATGATGTTTGCATTTGCGAACCCATTATTAAGCGCTGTTACTGTAGTTGCTAAATAATTAAGTTTTTGTTTGAGCTCAGTTAAGTTTTTTGGCTTGTATGCCAAAAAAGTTTTTGAGCTCTATTTAACGACTTAAGATTTTTATGACTTACTAACAATGGATCGAAAATGAACATTAATTTTACACTTATCGCACAAGCAATCGCATTTGCTGTGTTGATTTGGTTCACAGTGAAATTCGTTTGGCCACCGCTTTTAACAGCGATTGAAACACGCCAAAAGGAAATTGCTGATGGATTAGCCGCAGCACAAGAAGGCAAGAGTGCTTTAGAAGTTGCCGCTAAAAAATCAGAAGTAACTTTGAACGAAGCCAAGCAAAAAGCGAGCGAAATTATTGGCCAGGCAGAAAAACGCGGTTCACAAATCGTTGAAGATGCTAAGGGCACAGCTAAAACTGAAGGCGATCGTATTATCGCTGGTGCTAAAGCTGAAATCGACCAAGAAGTTAACCGTGCAAAAGAAGGTTTACGTTCGCAAGTGTCTGCGCTAGCAATTGCTGGTGCTGAAAAAATATTGCGTAAAGAAATTGACGCAAAAGCACACAGCGAAATGTTATCTAAACTTGCTGCAGAACTTTAAGGACACGACATGGCTGAAATATCAACCATCGCAAGGCCTTACGCTGTTGCTGCATTTAATCTTGGCAAAGAGCAGAATGCGCTAGCTAAGTGGTCTGAAATGTTAGGCCTTGCAGCTGCAGTCGCAAGCGACGCGCAGATGCAAGCGTTTATTCAAGATCCAAAAGTAATCAGCAGCGAATTGCAAAACACATTTTTAAAAGTGTGTGGCGATCAACTTAATGAGCACGGCCAAAATC
>JBEDKX010000020.1:0-10488 GCA_041171965.1 Pseudomonadota bacterium
GTCCAGAAATGGCCGCTGATGGTATTAAAGTAGGCACAAAACTTACCGGCAAAGTGTTGCTAGGTAAATATAGTCGCTATATGCAGCAGTTTCCTGAAGGCTTACGCAACCAAATTGCCACTAAAGGCGCACGCTTTTCGCATCACAGCTCAATTGCACCGACTGGTACTATTTCGCTATCGCTTGCTAACAACGCCAGCAACGGTATTGAGCCTAGTTTTGCCCACCATTACGCACGTAACGTGATTCGTGAAGGAAAAAAATCAAAAGAAAAAGTCGATGTATTCTCTTATGAATTATTAGCTTACCGTGAGTTAATTAACCCAAAAGCGATGCCATTTAGCGATAAAGAAGATGAAAAATTACCTGATTACTTCTTAGATTCTTCAACCATTCAAGCAAAAGCGCACGTGGATATTCAAGCTGCAGCACAAAAATGGATTGATAGTTCGATCTCAAAAACCATCAACGTGCCGACTGATTATGATTTTGAAGATTTCAAAAACATCTATCTTTACGCTTACGACAAAGGCTTAAAAGGCTGTACGACATTTAGGTTCAACCCTGAAGCGTTCCAAGGCGTACTGGTCACTGAGAAAGACTTAGAAAATACCACCTACAAATTTACGCTAGATGATGGCACCGAGCTAGAAGTGAAAGGCAACGAAGAGATTGAATACGATGGTGAAATTCACTCAGCGGCTAATCTTTACGATGCTTTAAAAGAAGGCTATTACGGCAAATTTTAGTTTGTCATTCCGTACTCGATACGGAATCTAGTGACTTAAATGCGCTGGATACCAGCCTAAGCTGGTATGACGGCAAACAGGAGAAAATATTATGGCAGTTAAAATAGAGAAAAAAATCGTCGGCTACGCGCTAGTGAACGAACAAGATAAAAAAGATGCAGAAGTGAAAGTTGCAGAATTAGCCGCACAAAAAGAAGCCGCAGGCAAAGTTGTCCAATTAGGTGAGCCACTCAGCCGTCCAGACAAACTAGTTGGCAATACCTATAAAATTAAAACACCGGTAACCGAGCATGCGCTTTACATCACCATTAATGATGTGATCATGAACGAAGGTACGCCACAAGAACATCGTCGTCCATTCGAAATATTCATCAACTCCAAAAACATGGAGCACTTTCAGTGGATTGTTGCGCTGACACGCGTTATGTCTGCCGTGTTCCGTAAAGGTGGCGATGTCACGTTTTTGGTAGAAGAACTTAGAAGTGTTTTTGAACCAAGCGGCGGCTACTTTAAAAAAGGTGGTAAATTTATCCCTAGTTTAGTGGCAGAAATCGGTGAAGTCGTTGAGCAACATCTACAAGAAATCGGCATGCTTAAAAAGCCTGGTTTAGACCAACATCAACAAAAATTAGTCGATGAAAAGCGCTCAGAGTACATGGAAAAACAAGCCAAATCTGGCGAAGAAGTGAATACCGATGGCTTTCCTAAAGGCGCTCAGTTGTGCAATAAATGCAACACCAAAGCGTCTATTGTGATGGATGGCTGCTTGACTTGCCTCAATTGCGGTGAAAGTAAGTGTGGGTAAGTCCAAATAATAAATCATGCTTATATGTTGAGCGAAAACGCAGAAAATGAAATTATGTGTACTTGTAGCGGCACCACACGTGGCAAGATAAAAATCCTGTTCGAGCAAGGCATGGACATGGATGATATTTCTGGATGGACTGGCGCTATCTCAGGCTGTGGTGGTTGTGAGTGGGATGTTGCCGAATTCATGAAAGAGCTTGCGGAACAAAAAAGTAACTTGTAAGCGGTGAGTCGTTCGCCTTACTTTGCTACTTTCATATCCACCTATTTAGCTTCAAAACTCAATGAGGCAGAGTTAATACAGTAGCGTAGTCCAGTGGGTGCTGGACCATCGTTAAAAACATGGCCGAGATGGGCATCACATACATTGCAGATCACTTCAGTACGCGACATACCATGCGTATTATCCGTGAGTTCTTTTACATTTTCCGGATTTAGCGCTTTAAAGTAACTGGGCCAGCCGCAGCCTGAATCAAATTTGGTATCGGATTCAAAAAGGGGCGTATTGCAACATACACAGGTATAAATACCGGCTTCGTGGTGATGACAAAACTCGCCAGTGCCAGGTCGTTCCGTGGCAGCATGTCGCGTTACTTCATATTGTATGGGGCTAAGTTGATGTCGCCACTCGGTATCAGTCTTGATTATTTTTTTCATATCAATTCACTCAAATTATAAAGTTGCTAGCTTAAAACCATCATCTGTCTTTTAACGCATTGTTAATACGCGTCAAGGCTTCGACAATCACTGCACGTGGTGCTGCAATATTCAGTCGCATAAAACCGCTACCGCCTTGGCCAAAAGATTCGCCGGCATTCAAGCCAACTTTGGCTTGTTGCACAAAAAAATCTTTAAGCTGTAAATCACTCATGCCTAAGTCTCGGCAATCCAGCCACAATAAATACGTACCCTGAGATTTAATCAGCTTAATATTGGGTAGGTTTTTTGTGAGATAGTCGCTCACAAAATCACGATTATTACGTAGATACATCAACAGATTGTCTAGCCAAGCTTCGCCACCGCGATAAGCGGCTTCAAACGCCGTAATACTAAATGGGTTGGTATTGCTCAAGTGCAGACTATCAAAAACTTTTTGCAATTTAACGCGCTGATCAAGGTTAGGCACGATCAACGCCGACAATCCGAGCCCAGGGATATTGAAGGTTTTGCTTGGCGCTACGGCTGTGATAATTTTATCGTTCTGATTGGCTAGTGTTGCCAAAGTCGTATGTTGCTCGCCGGGATAAACCAAATCAGCGTGAATCTCGTCAGACAAAATGGTTAAATCGTAACGGTGGGCAATGTCTAATAACTGGAGCAGCTCGGCTTTAGTCCAAACGCGCCCAACTGGGTTATGCGGTGAGCATAACAGCAGTAATTTAGCACCATCGGCAGAATCGACGTTGGTTGCTTGTGACTGCAGAAAAGAATGGAGAATACACTGGTGGTTGCACAATAACGCCCTCGCCAGCTTCTGCAAAAGCGCTAACGGTGGCGAATAATGAGGTTACGACACCTGGCGCCATCATTATCCATTCGTGCGGCACTGACCAGCCGTGGCGTTTTTTTAACCAATCACTAAGCGCGTCATACAAACTTTCTGGATAAAAACTATAGCCATAAATCGGATTTTCGGCACGCTGCATAAGCGCTTTAGTCACGGCTTCTGGGGCGGCAAAATCCATATCAGCGACCCACAACGGCAAAACATCTGTCGTGCCAAAATAGGCGGCACGACCATCATATTTCACCGATGCCGTATCATCGCGCACAATGACTTTGTCGAAATCTACAGTCAAACAATACGCTCCCAAAGCGTTACTTCTGAAAGGGAATGTTGGAATTTTCGCTTGGTTTCTCGGATGACAAAAGGCACATCCACAGGCGCAGCCATTAAGCGAAAGTGTTTACCTAATTGTTCTTTTAAACCATCTAATGTTGTGAAATTTTCGGCATTATGTTTGAAACCACCCACCCAATCTTCGCGCTTGGTATGTTCTTCTAGCCAGGTATAAGGTGAAGCGATTAGCAGGATACCGCCAATATTAATCCGCTCATGTATGCTGGAAAGGAATTTTTGCGGGCTGTATAAGCGATCAATCAGATTGGCCGCAAGGATCAAGTCATAGTCGCTTAATGAGGGCTTGAGATTGCACGCATCGCCTTGTAAAAACGCTACGCTTCCTTTCAACTTATCTAAGCCTAGACCAACCAGCGTGCGCGTTTTATACGTAATTAACTGACCTTCATCGACCAGCGTATAGTTTAGCTCGCCTTTTTCAGCCATTTGCACACCAGAATCAATCAGCCGCACTGAAAAGTCGATACCGGTGACATGCTCAAAATGTCGCGCCAATTCAAACGTTGCCCGACCTGAAGCACAGCCTAAATCTAGTGCTTTGCGCGCAGGCTTGCCTGCAGAAGCGCTAATGGCGATATCGGCGAGCGCTTTGGTAAAATTCTCCACGCCAAAATAACTGTCACCATAGTGAAACTCAGCATATTCAGAAATTAATTTATCTGTTTCGTAATGTGATGCTGGCGCGCTGGCTAGCGCATCGGCAACCACGTAGCGGAATCCGGCATGCTGAAAGAAATGACGACGAAAAGCATAGCGTGCGCTATATAAAGCTTCGTTGCCACAAGAAATCCACGAACCACCTTTGAGAAGATTGTGTCTGCCATCAAAAGTCGGCGTGGTGAAATCGTCATATAAGGGATGCACAGCAAAACCACTCAGCGGATAGATCGGCGTTTCTGTCCATTGCCAAACATTGCCGGTCACATCATAAAGATCGCCGTGACTGAAATCGTTCACTGGGCAAGCTGAAGCGGCATAATCGAGATGGATATTTGCAGACGCCACTTGCTTATCTGGCACAGCCGTCACTCCGGAAAAATCATACAAGCGATACCATTCGTCCTCACTAGGCAGGCGCACCGTTAAGCCAGTATGCTGCGCCTTCCAATTGCAAAAGGCTTTGGCTTCGTGATAATTCACCTCAGCTGGCCAATCCCATGGCATGGCAACTTCTTCAGTCATTAAACGTAAGTGCCATGAATCGTCTTTGCGTAGCCAGAATGTAGGATGTGTCGCTAGGGCAAAGTTTTTCCACTGCGCACCTTCGGTGTTCCAATAAGCGTCATTGCTATAACCACCGGCCGCTACAAAATCTAAAAACTCGCCGTTGCTCACTAAATAGCGACTCGCCTGAAATTCGGCAATGTGCGCTTCATGCAAACCGTATTCGTTATCCCAACCATATTCGGCCGCATTGTATTCTTTATTTAAACGCACCTCACCGGCTGGAATGGTGACTAAAGAATTATTGGGCGCAGCGCCTGAACGCGTGCAAGCTGGCCATGCCGCATGTGGCTGAACTAGTGTTAACTTTTGTTGGCGGATTAATACAGAAGATGTTTCCAGATGGATACGCTCATGCTCAATCGCCATAATAATCACCCACCATGGATGCTGCCAATCAATTGGCAAGGTCAGCGGTGCGGTTTTAATCAAGGCCTCTACCGCCTCACGGACTTGGTCACGATAATGCTTGAGCTCAACAGAAGTTGGCCAATCGTAGTGGGCATCGTTCAAATCATCCCAACTCATTTCATCTACACCCACTGAAAACATGGCTTCAAACTTTGGGTTGATGCGCTCCTTAAGCAAGCCGGCCAACAGTAATTTATTCACGAAAAAAGTCGCCGTATGGCCAAAGTAAAAAATCAAGGGATGACGCAGCGCTATAGGCTTTAACTGGTAAGCCTGTTCGTTGACCAGCGTTTCAAATAACTGCTCATAGCGATTGAAAGTAGTTAGGAAATAAGTGAGCAGTGCTTCACGCGTGGCTGCTACATCGTTGCCATTCAAAATTGGAGTTCTTGGAAATAGCGTATTGGGAAATGGTGTATTTGGGAATAATGGACTGTTCATGAGTAAAATTAAAGTTATAAGTTGTTAAGATGTTTAACGTCCTTTATAGCTAGTGCGTAGCATAAATCATTAAACATTATCATGTCTGAACACGCTGGATTGCCTAAGTTCAAGCTGTTAGCTAAGTTCTAACGATTGTCTAAAGTTTAAGCATATAGCTAAGCACCGGCATTAAGCTTATAAATCAGCGTAGCTAAGAAAAATTACAGGCTAATTTGATTGGCGGCAACATTTATTAAATTATATACAAACCTGCTAATTAGCTAGGCTAAAAATACATGACTATATTAACTTTCTAAGTTAACCATTAGAAATTAATATCAATGCTGAAATTTAACACCACTCATTTAATAGCAATAATTTAACACCAGTCTGGATTTGGTAGTCCACTAAAAACAGACTTTAAGCCATCCGCCCAGCCTTGTCTGATTTTTAAATAATAGGGATCATTTTCCGTAATGCGCTGATAACAATCGGCGTGCAAAGTATCGGTTCTGAAGAGTAACAAATCGATAGGTGCCGCGACCGTAACATTACTTCTAATGGTTGAGTCGAATGAGATAAGCAGGCATTTTACTGCGTCCATCATCTCGGTATTATATTTCACTACCCGGTCAATAATCGGCTTGCCGTACTTAGTTTCGCCGATTTGGAAATAAGGTGTTTCCACACTAGTTTCTATAAAGTTACCGGCGGCATATACGTTAAATAAACGCGGCTTTTCACCTTTAATTTGACCGCCAAGTAAAATAGTCGCATTAAATTCAATATTGTGATTTTTAAGATATTCGGCATCTCGCTCGAATACTGCGCGTAATTCTGCGCCCACTAAACGTGCCGCATCGAATAAACTATCGACGTTATGCAAGTGCTTACTATCAGCCTTATTATTGTCAATTGCGGCTTTTAAATGAGCGATGACAGCTTGTGTGATGGCTAAATTACCAGCGGTCATTAGCACAATGACACGGTCACCCTTGATTTCAAATACGTGCATTTTTGGAGAAATGGCCACTTGATCTACGCCTGCATTAGTGCGCGTGTCAGAAGCAAAGACCAAACCTTGTTCTAATAATAATCCTACACAATAAGTCATAACTTACTCTAAATTTGGTTGAAATATATGGTTTAACAATTAAGCTAAATCATACCATTAGCAAGGATATTGGCTGAATAAATTCTGTATCAATGACCAATATGATTGAAATCTAGCATTACGCATACGGCTTGCTTATCGTTCATTTAAATCTTGTCGATGCCGTGTAATAACTTCTTGTGAAGCTAAAATAATTTCTCTCAAAAAGCACAACAAACCAAAAATCAAAGAGATCATTGCGGTAATAAACGTCATTAAAACGAAGGTTGATAAGTGAATATTAATAGCTACGCCGATGAAAATTGAGGCGATTGCTAAAGATACGCATAATCCGGCAAATATAAATAATCCAACGGACCATCTCATCCAAGAGGTTCGCACTGCGATAAGATCCAACTCATCTAAAAAGCTTTTGCGCTGCTCTGAGAGCAATGCGTTTAAATATCTGGCACGATCAATCGCCCTACCTAATCGATTCACCAACACCCCCAAAATTGAGCCTATGCCGGTTAATAAAAATACTGGTGCTACTGCGTCATGAATGGCAATTGAAACATCGCGGATGTCAGAAGGGGAATGGACGATCATAAGTTTTTTGGTTACTCACAGAAGGCGCACTTGAGCTAGTGCCAGTAAATTTGATTAAGTTTTTATTGCTGTAATTGTTGTGCCTGCCTCATCAACTCGGCATTTTTTACTAATTCACTGTTATCAATACGGCGCTGTTGTACTAAAGGCAAACCTGCGTGATTAACAATGACGCTACTTGCCATGCCTTCAACACCACCGCCAGAACGCATGCCACTTACTGGGCTAGCGCTACGGTAATCTAGGCCAGTGGCCAGCCGTACATGGGTTTCTCCAGCACGACAACCGTTAGACACGTCGAAACTTTGCCAACCAACATTACTTAAATACACGTCAGCCCAAGCGTGCGTTTGCATCAAGCTACCATCAGCGGTAAATAAATAGCCACTAACATAACGTGCCGGCAAACCCATACTACGGCAGCATGAAATAAAAATATGTGCGTGGTCTTGGCAAACGCCCTGACCTAGCAAAAAAGCTTCTGCGGCCGAGGTAGTAACTTGCGTTGCTCCAGTGAGGTAATTAACGCGCTCTAATAGCGTGTGCATCATGTTTTCTAAAGCCGCAGACTGGCTGTGCAGGTCAGTTTTAAACTGAGCGGCAAAGCTGCGTATAGCATCGTTACTAAGCGTCAGTGGCGTATCGCGTAAGTAAATCGTTGAGGGTAAGTTTTCATGCTGAGAAATGACTTCTAGTCCAGTCTCAACTTCGCCCATTGCCACGATTAAAATTTCTTGATGCGGACTATCAATCACTAGCGCGTGAGTGCTATTGCCGTAGGTATCTTCGGTAGGATGAAGCGCACCAGCCACCTTAATATCCCATCGTTTAACATGCTGGCCAAAACCATTTTGTGGCGTTAAGCGCAGTTGCTGAATAGTGTAATTGACCGCTTCACTATAAACATAGCGGGTGTGATGCTCGATACTGAGTAACATATTAGCTGGTCGCAATACTGAAAAATGTTTTATGTACTTCTGCACCTAGTTTGTTGTTGGCTTTAACAAAGTCATCCAAAAACTCGTGCAGGCCACTTTGAAAAATACCGCGCATTTTTCCAAAGCGTAATTTTGCATGTAATTCTCCGGCCAAACGCCGACATTCGGTCTGCCTAGCCCCAGAAAGCTGCTCTAAAATCAGCGTTATCTCGTCAAAACAGGCATGCAGAGAGCGTGGCATATCGCGCCTTAATACCAGTAATTCAGCCACCCGCCACGGTTCAATAGTGTCGCTGTAAATTTTCTGATAAGCCTGAAAAGCCGACACTGAACGCAGCACGGCACTCCATTCGTAATAATCAACCGCGCCGCCTACTTCTTCTTGCTTGGGCAAGAGTAAGTGGTATTTAACATCTAACAGTCGTGCGGTATTATCAGCGCGTTCAATAAATGTGCCTAAGCGCACAAAACTAAACGCATCATCACGCAGCATAGTGCCAAAACACACACCTCGAAACAAATGTGAGCGCGCCTTTACCCAATCACAAAATTCACGTAAGCCATGTTTAGCTAAATCTTGGTCTATAAATTGGCTAAACTCCAACCACAGTACATTGATATTTTCCCAAGTTTCGGAAGTCATTGCGACACGTACCGCGTGTGCATTTTCACGCGCACTACGCAGTGAATTGTAAATGCTGGATGGATTATTGCTGTCCATCGCCAAATAATGAATGACACCAGCGGCGGTATATTCGTCAGCTTCATGCTTAAAATAATCACGCTGATACGCGTCAACATTGCCAGAAATCTCTAGCGCAGTAACCCATAATGCGGCTTCGCTTTCTGCCGCATTAGGCACCAAAGACATGTTATATGTCACGTCTAACACACGCGCCATGTTTTCTGCGCGCTCAATATAACGCGCCATCCAATAAAGGTGATCTGCTGTACGACTTAACATATTGCCACCTCTTCAATAATAGCTGGTGAGCTAACACTAGGCTCACGATTTTCCACAACATTTTCTTGTAAAACCCAAGTATCTTTGGTGCCGCCACCTTGCGATGAATTAACCACTAACGAACCTTCTTTCATCGCCACTCGGCATAACGCACCTGGCACTAGCGTGACTGTTTTGCCTGACAACACGAAAGGCCGCAAATCCACATGCCGCGGCGCAATACCTTGCTCTACTAAAGTCGGGCAGGTTGAGAGCGCCAAGGTTGGCTGGGCAATATAATTGGCTGGGTTAGCAATAATGCGTAATTTAAAGTCAGCTAATTCTTGTTTACTTGCGGCTGGACCCACCAACATGCCGTAACCGCCTGAACCTTGCACCTCTTTTACCACTAGCTCCGCTAAATGCGCCAAAGTGTAGGCTAAATCCTCGTCTTTACTTAATTCGTAAGTCGGTACATTTTCTAATAGTGGCGTTTCGCCTAAATAAAACTTAATCATCGCCGGCACATGAATATAAGTCGCCTTATCATCAGCTACGCCAGTACCGACCGCATTGGCCAAGGTTACGCCACCATTTCGATAGACTGAAAGCAAACCTGGCACACCAAGCATAGAATCTGCATTAAATACTAGCGGATCTAAATAATCATCATCTACGCGACGATAAATCACATCGACCTTTTGCGGACCTTGGGTGGTGCGCATATACACCGCATTGTTACGCACAAATAAATCTGGACCTTCTACCAGCTCAACGCCCATTTGTTGCGCCAAAAAGGCATGTTCAAAATACGCGCTGTTATAGGCGCCAGGCGTTAACACCACCACGGTCGGCTCATGCACGCCATCTTGCGCTACGGCACGTAAATTTTTCAATAATACCTGTGGATAATGGTCAACTGGCGCAATGGAATAACGGCGGAATAATTCAGGAAAAAGCCGCATCATCATTTTGCGGTCTTCTAACATATAAGATACGCCAGAAGGAGTGCGTAAATTGTCTTCCAACACGTAGAATTGTGATTCACTGGTACGTACTAAATCAATGCCGGCAATGTGCGCGTAAATTTGATTAGGCACATCTACACCAAACATTTCAGGCCGATATTGCGAATTGGCTAAAATGCTAGCAGGCACAATGCCAGCTTGTATTATTTCTTGCTTGTGATAAATATCATGTAAAAACATATTGAGTGCACGCACGCGCTGAATGGCGCCGGCAGATAAAAGCGACCATTCTTTAGCGGCCAATATGCGCGGCACAACATCAAATGGAATCAATCGCTCCGCGCCATCGTCATCACCGTAAACGTTAAAGGTAATTCCCACTCGACGGAACAACATCTCAGCTTCTTGGCGCTTGCTATCTAACTGATGGTGCGGCACACCTTTAAGCCAAGTATTGTAAGC
>JBEDKX010000021.1:0-7690 GCA_041171965.1 Pseudomonadota bacterium
ATATTTCACTTGGAGGCAGTACAACCAACGGTAATATTGACATTGGTCCAACTGGCTCAACTATGAGTTATGGCAATGTCAACATTTTAACGGCTTCTGACAACTATGGCAATGTCAACATTTTGACGGGGATGATGGGGACGGGAACACTCAATGTGGGGGGTGGCGCAATTTTTAGTGGTTCCGTAAATAGCTCTTCTGGATTTATATCACATTCTTTTGACTGGTACGATTCAGGTCAAATTGATATTATGGATTCTGTTACCGCCGGTAATATTACCATCGCTCGACAACAAACCACCGGAGCATTAAGCATTTCCACAGCCAATAGAAGTTTTCAGAACCCAAACAATTAAGGCGGGAATTATTGAGAATAATGTGCCCGCCAAATGGGTAATAGTGGCAATATTTTTCTCATCATTACTGGGGTTGTAGGTAGTGCTAGCACGTGTTTCTAAACCAGTATTATTCGACATAAAAATCCTTTCCAGCAATCTGTTTTAAGTCAGATTGAATTTAGCGACAAGTGGTTCAATTTTTTCAATATCAGTGTGGGTTAATACTTTTCTTGCATTTGCGCTAAGTTCATTAATCTGACTATGCAAAATCTGCTGTTTCACGCTCAATATGTGCGAGGGATGCATAGAAAGCTGGCGTAAACCCATGCCTATCAACAGTTTAGTCAGCTTCGCATCGCCGGCCATTTCGCCGCAGACTGAAACGGATTTTCCTAATTTATCACCAGCTTTTATGGTCATTAAAATCAGCTTCAATACTGAAGGATGCAATGGATTATAAAGGTGTGCCACCGTGTCATCAGTCCGATCTATGGCCAATGTATATTGAATTAAATCATTAGTACCGATGGATAAGAAGTCTAGCTCTTTGGCAAACGCTTCAGCATTAATGGCCGCTGCTGGAATTTCGATCATGCCGCCAAGCGCAATATTTTCGTTGAATGGAATATTCTGCTTACGCAAACTAGCTTTAGCACGTTCTAAAAATAGTTTGGTTTGCCTTAACTCAGATAGCGTTGAAAGCATAGGCACTAAGATTTTAATGCTGCCAAAATGGGATGCCCGTAACAGCGCGCGCAATTGCGTATGAAAAATCAGCGGCTCAGATAAGCAATAACGAATCGCTCGCAAGCCGAGTGCAGGATTTGCGCAGGTAACAATCGTATCTGGATTCATTTGTTTATCTGCACCCAAATCCAAGGTACGGATAATAACCGTTGCACCTTTCATGGCCTCGGCGACTGTTTTATACGCAACAAACTGCTCTTCTTCATCGGGCATTTCTCGCCGATTCATAAACAAGAACTCAGTACGATAAAGCCCAATACCAGTGGCGCCTGAAGCTTTCACTGCGACGATATCTTCAGGCACTTCAATATTGGCGAATAACTCAATATTGGTGCCATCTATCGTTACCGCTTTGGTAGATTTAATGCGTTGTAGCTTTTGTTGCTCCAACTCCCACTGTTCTTGGCGTAGTTTGTATTCCGCCAAAATCTCTTTAGATGGGCTAACAATCACAACGCCCAAACCACCATCAACAATGATTAATTCGCCATCATTGATTAAATCACGCGCACGTTGCAAGGCAACAATCGATGGAATATTGAGGCTACGTGCAAGAATCGCCGTATGTGAGGTCACGCCGCCTACATCGGTAATAAAGGCAGCAAACTGGTGTTGTTTAAACTGAATCGCATCTGCCGGCGAAATGTCATGCGCAACTAAAATGAGCTTACGTTCTTCATGTTGCGCGTTAGATTGCTGCTCGGTGGACAATTGACTTGGGTGGCCAAGCAAAACTTTAATGACGCGCTCTACCACTTGAATCACATCTTGTTTACGCTCACGCAGATACTCATCTTCAATCTGCTCAAACTGCTCAACAATGTCGTCCATTTGCAGCTTAATCGCCCATTCGGCATTACATTGTTCGTTCCTGATGATATCTTTGGGGATTTCAGAAAGCGATTTATCAGCCAACATCATTAAATGGGTGCTGATAAAAGCGCTGATTTCTGCCGGCGCATTTTTACGTAAACTGCTGTTAATTTGCTCTAAATCATGTTTAACGGTGGCGATAGCGCTGCTAAAGCGCTTAACTTCATCTTCAAGTAAATGCTTAGGTAGTTGGTAATGCACCACTTCTAATAAGGCATTAGAAACCAGATGCGCATGGCCTATGGCAATGCCGCTGGAAACACCTACACCATGAATGCTAAAGCTGGTCATTTGTACTTATATCCATCAGAAATTGTGTCGAATAACATCGACAGGACATTATTCGCCCTCACCAAAATAGTCGGCGATCAGCGCACTTAACGCGGCTAGCGCAAGCGCCTCGTCTTCGCCATTCGCTTCTATCGTCACTATTGAGCCTTTACCAGCGGCGAGCATCATTACACCCATAATACTTTTTGCATTCACCCTTCGGCCATTGCGCTCTATCCAGATTTCACTAGAAAATTTGCTGGCAGTTTGGGTAAACTTGGTTGATGCTCGGGCATGCAAACCTAATTTGTTGATAATTTCTAATTGCTGACTAATCATATCGTTCACAACTTTCACGGTTGAAATGCACAACACCTTCACGTCCACCACTGACCGCTTTTTCAATGAGCGTCATCAGCGGTTCTTGTCGATAGGTGATGGTTCTAATCAGCATGGGTAAATTTACACCAGCTATGCCTTCCACGACGCCAGGGTCCAATAACTTACCCACTATATTGCATGGCGTTGCACCATACATATCAGATAGCACTAATACGCCATCTCCACTATTAAGTGCGGCCACCAGTGCATTTGCCTTTTGCAGTAAAGCATTTGGATCGTCATGGATACTAACCGCAAGACTAGCCAACTGTTGCGGCTCTTTGCCCCAAACGTGTTTTGCGCAGTCCAGCATGCTTTCACCTAAGCTACCGTGCGCGATGATTAAAATACCGATCATTATTTTCTCAACTTTAAGTTATTTTAATTCTGGCCGTGTTTAGGCTTAGATTGCAAAACCAGCCTCAAAATTACGATTTATTATTATAGATATTTGCTAGTAGCTTTCACTATTAGCCTGTTATTCAACTGCCAATTGGCCTCTACTACAAACTTAATTCTCTGTGCCTAGTGATCACTTTTTGTTGCAGCGTAAAATATTCACTTAATTGCTCAACAAAGTACACAGAACGATGTTGACCACCGGTGCAGCCAATGGCTACCGTTAAATAGCTACGGTTATCTGCCACAAAACAGGGTAGCCATTTTTCCACATAATGACGAATATCTCTGAGCATTTCATGCACACTTTCTTGACCATTTAAAAAGGCTTGCACTTCGGCGTCACGCCCGGTGAGTTCGCGTAAATTAGGATCGTAATGCGGGTTAGGCAAGCAGCGCACATCAAACACAAAATCTGCATCTAACGGGATACCATGTTTAAAACCAAACGATGTGAACAGCAAAGTCAGCACAGCTTGGTCGGCTGAAACCACTTCTTTTACCCAGCCTCTGAGTGTATTTGCGCTAAGGTGACTAGTGTCAATCACATGGCCAAGACTGCCTAAATTACCCAGCAATTCACGTTCATGCGCGATACTTTCAGCCAAGGTAGCGGTGTCTTTGCTTAAGGGGTGTTTACGCCTAGTTTCGCTAAATCTTTTGACCAGAGTTTCAATGTTAGATTCTAAAAATAACACTTGTGTGCTGACATTTTGTGCTTTTAATTTTTCGATATATTGCGGTAGCGCTTCAATCGCAGCACTGCGGCTATCGATACTAATAGCCACGCGGTCATGGTTGACTGCATTGGCGCTTTTAGAACGCTGATTCTCTGATTGTAGGTGCTCGGCAATATTCGGCAGCATAGTTGCAGGCAGATTGTCTATGCAATAGTAGCCACTATCTTCCAGTGCGCGAAGGGCAATACTTTTACCCGAACCTGAAAGCCCGGTAACAATAATAAGTTGTTTCATAAATAGCTTTAACGAGTTTTCATCTGACTGACTTTATTTATTCTTTTTCATCTCGCGCTGCTGGCGCTGAGTAAATTGTTTAGTCGCGTTGACCCCACGTAATAATAACATGTGGTTACGCACTGCCACTTCTAGCAGCACAGCAATATTACGACCTGCCGCAATAGGAATATAAACTTTGGAAAAGTTTACGCCTAATACTTCTTCATGTATGGTTTTGATACTTAGCCGGTCTAGCAAGTGAGGCGCTTGCTTATCCGCCATGGCTAGATGAACGATGAGATCGAGCGGCTTAGTCGGTTTAACCGAATTATCACCAAATAGCGCACGTATATTTAAAATTCCCAAACCGCGGACTTCTAAAAAATCTTGCAATAAAGCCGGGCAGCGACCTTCGACACGTTCGGGTGAAATACGGAAAAAATCGACAATATCATCGGCAATTAAACGATGGCCGCGTGAGATTAGCTCCAGTGCAAGTTCGCTTTTACCAATGGCAGCATCGCCTTTAATCAGTACGCCAAAACCTTGCACCTCCATAAATACACCATGCATGCTGATAGACTCTGCCATGGCCTGCACTAAAAAGTGACCCAGCAAATCCATTAAAGCTGGGCTAGCCAGTGGCGAGGTAAATAAAGGTGTGTTGTGTTTATCAGCCGCCGCACTAAGTGTTTCAGGTACAACTTCGCCATTAGCAACGATGACTGCGGCTAAATCGGTAGAGAATAAATTAGTAATTGCACTATTGGCGTCAGCAGTTGGCAGACTGGCTAAATAATCCATTTCTGCGCACCCCAGCACTTGCACACGATTTGGGTGTACAAAATTAAGATGGCCAATTAATGCCAAAGAAGGTTTTGTAACAGAATTACTAGTAAGGGCATTTAACCCGCCGTTAAGTCCAGCAACCCATTTCAGTTTGAGCTTAAGGCGGGTTTGTTTGAATAGCTCAGCTACATTTATTTGAGCCATAATTGATTAAAACAATAGTGATTGAAACAACAATAAAATTAACGTAATTTTAAATCTAATTTACTCAACAGCCTGATGCTTAACTGCGCCATTTGTTTTGTGGTGGTCAGCATGTTTTTCTTTATGTTTTACCACTTGACGATCTAGCTTGTCAGTCAGCATGTCAATAGCGCTGTACATATTGTCATCTTCACAGGCTGCGTGTAAATCATTACCTGGAACATGAAGTGTTGCTTCTACCTTTTGGGCAAGTTTTTCAACACTCAAGGTCACTTTGACATCGATCACATGATCAAAGTGATTGCTAATTCGGACTAATTTACTTGTAACATAATCGCGTAATGCAGGGGTTACTTCTAAATGATGGCCAGTTAATTGTAAATTCATGACTTGCTCCTTTTTAAAATATTCTGAAGTTTTAGACTTGCTAGAACCTGCCATGCTGACACTTTTTAGCCAGGCTAAACTTTTCGAACAATTTCAGTTTACTACTTTAATTCGCGTCTGTGCTAATCAAAATAAGAAATTTTATGACAACATTTTGCAGGGCAATTTGATGCTATAGTGGAAAAATAACTTACAGTGATTTCCTCAGGCTAGCCGGTGCAATATTGAGCGATTCACGATATTTGGCAATGGTGCGACGCGCGACAACAATTCCTTGTTTGGATAACAGCTCAGTAATCTGATTATCAGAATAAGGTTTCTTGGGATTTTCCTGCTCCACTAGCTGCTTGATTAAAGCCCTAATCGCGGTTGCAGAACAAGTGCCGCCTGTATCGGTAGCTACTGAACTACCAAAAAAGTATTTGAGCTCAAAAATCCCGCGTGGTGTCAGCATATATTTATTAGTGGTAACACGCGATATAGTCGATTCGTGCAAATCCAGTTCATCGGCAATTTCACGTAAAACTAGCGGCCGCATGGCCACTTCTCCATACTCAAAAAAGTTGCGCTGGCGGTCAGTTATCGCTTGTGACACACGCAAAATGGTTGAGAAACGTTGTTGAATGTTTTTAATCATCCATTTAGCTTCTTGCATTTGGCTTTGCAAATATTGACTTGAGCTATCACGATTACGTTTTAAAATGCTGGCGTACAACTGATTGATTTTAAGTTTAGGTATAACAACGTCATTGAGGCTGGCGAGCCAAATACCTTTTACTTTTTTGACGATCACTTCATGTTGAATAAAATGCTCAGATCCTATGAGGCTAAATGCACTACCTGGCCTTGGATTCAAACTAGTAATGATTTGCTGTACGTTTTTGAGGGTCACTTCATCGCAAGCTAATTCTTTGCGTAACTTCACAAAGTCGCGTGCACCGAGCGCAGGCAAATGATGCTGAGCCATGCGTTTAGCCAAAGCTAAATGTGGCGTCGTTTTTGGGAGCGTATCCAGCTGCAGTAGCAAGCACTCACTTAAGCTTCTAGCACCTACACCTATAGGATCTAAATGCTGAATAAGGTGCAAGGCAGTTTGTATTTCTAACAGGTCGATTTCAAGCTCAAGCGGCATTTCTTGTATAATTTCTTCCAGCGATTCGACTAAATAACCATCGTCGTTAATGCTATCTACCAATAGCAAAGCAAGCGACTGATCACGCGTCGATAAAGGCATTAATTTTAGTTGCGAGAGTAAATGCTCGCGCAAGCTGATTTGCAATGTCTCCTGCTGCCTAAAGTCACTATCATCATCCGATGGTGTACTATTTTCATCCCAGCGACTGCCGTTAGAAAACTCATCAAATTCATCATTAAATTCCACCTGAAATTCAGTTGCCTCATCTTTCTGGCTAGATTCTTTGACTATTGATTCTGCAGAATTCGACTCATTTTGACCGACTTCACTTTTACTTACTTCAGTGTAATTTAGTTCATTTGAGCTTTCTTCTCCGTGACTCAGATCACTCTGATTCAAATCACCTTGCTTGGCTTCTGCGCTGTGCTGAGAAAATTCCACATCATAAGCCTCTTCATTAGGTGCATTATGTTGCACACCATCCTGATCATAGTCTTGCGTAGATTCGGAATTATTGGCTTGAGAACTTTCACTACTGGTATTTAATGTAATTTCATCTGCGCTATTATCTGTGGCATTACCATATTCATCTTCACTAGCATCGCCTCTTTCGAGCAACGGATTGGCTTGCATTAACATTTCAATTTCTTGATTTAGCTCTAATGAAGATAGTTGCAACAACCTTATGGCTTGTTGCAATTGCGGCGTAAGTGATAAATTTTGCGAAAATTTAAGTTGAAAACCTTGCTTCATAGACGGAAATTTTTGCCTAAATAAACTTCTCTTACACTCTCATTTTCTACAATTTCACTAGGAATGCCAGACGCAAAAACATGGCCTTGATTAACAATGTAAGCGCGATCACAAATACCCAAGGTTTCACGCACATTGTGGTCGGTAATCAACACGCCGATATTTCGTGCGGTTAAAAAGTGAATGATTTTTTGAATATCAATCACAGCAATCGGGTCAATGCCAGCAAACGGCTCATCTAACAAAATAAAGCTAGGATTAGTCGCTAAACAACGGGCGATTTCAACGCGGCGACGCTCACCACCAGATAAACTAATGGCCGCATTATCGCGAATATGTGTGATGTACAAATCTTTCAGTAACGACTCTAACTTTTCTTCCATTTCAGCTTCAGGCATATCTTGTAGCTGCAGCACTGCAAGAATATTCTCACTGACAGTCAGCTTACGAAATATAGA
>JBEDKX010000022.1:0-7597 GCA_041171965.1 Pseudomonadota bacterium
GTCATATTTTAAAGTTTCCATACATACATCTCCATAGGTGAAGGTTCAAACACCTTAGCATTTTTAATATCGGGCAGATGCGCCAATGAGCGGAATTCTGAAGCGATCGCTACATAGTCATCGTGTTCAGCAATAATGGCTGGCTTACAACCAAATGGGTCACGCACCAAGGCTAATTGGTTACTAGTACCCATCAATAAGGTATAAAAACCGTCTAATTCTTCAAAGCCATGGTGTAAGGCAGTTTCAAGGTCATCGCCCTCACGCATGCGCCATTGCAAGTAACGGCAAGCCGCCTCAGTGTCATTATCTGTTTCAAACTCAATACCTTGATATTCCAACTTACGGCGCAAGCTATGAGCATTAGATAAGGAACCGTTATGCACTAGACACCAATCTTCACCGGCAGTAAAAGGATGAGCATGGGCTGGCGTAATTGCAGATTCAGTAGCCATACGTGTATGACCGACTAAATGCGTGCCTTTTAAGTTTTTAAAATCATAGCGCTCAGCCACTTGTGCTGGCGTACCTACGTCCTTGTAGATATCCATCAATTGACCTACTGAAAGCAAATGCAATTGCGGGTAATGTTCTTTTAGCCAGATTTTTACTGTAGCTGGCTCTAAACTTGTAATCAGCACCGCATGATTAGCCTTAGGCTCTACTCTAGCTTTAATGCTTAAATGCTTCTCAAAGTCGTGACCCAACTTAGTCCAATTAAAATCAGTAGTACCAGAATACAGACTAAATTTTCTTTCATTTGCGCCAACTGGTGAGCCAAAGATGGCCAAACCAGCAGAGTCAGGTCCACGTTCAGTCATACCAATTAACATAGGTAACATGAGCTCACCAATTGAGTCACGCATTTTTTGGTTTCTAACCAGTAAGCCTACAATTCCACACATATCATTCTCCTTACAAATTTTTTAAGTTCTATCTCAACAACCAGTTAATCCAGTAGCTAGCTTAGCGGCTAGAAAAACTCTACATAACGGTTAATTTCCCAATCTGAAACATGACGCTGATGCTCCATCGCCTCAGCACGCTTAATCTTGATAAACTCTTCAGATAAGGAATCACCTAATGCATCACGAATTACTTTATTGCTTTCTAATTGATCTAAAGCTTCACCTAAGCTTTGCGGCAAGATACCAATACCTTGCTCACGCATTTCCGCTGGCGATAAATCGTATAAGTTATTGGCATGGCCAGCACCTGGGTGCAATTCACGCTTAATACCATCTAAACCAGCAGCAATAACAGCAGCAGTCGTTAAATAAGGGTTGCAACTACCATCAGGTAAGCGTAACTCTAGGCGACCATAAGGAATGCGTACCATGGTTGAGCGGTTATTATTTCCGTATGAAATATAAGCTGGCGCCCAAGTTGAACCAGTCAGTGATTGACTAACAACCAAGCGTTTATAAGAGTTTATGGTAGGGCAAGCCAGCGCTGTAATGGCTGGTGCATGCGCTAAGATTCCGCCCATAAAGTGATAAGCTAGCTTAGATAAGCCATGACCTGTTTTATCGCTGTCATCTTCAAATAAACTTTTATTACCATCGCCAATCGACATATGCATATGCATACCGTTTCCTGGACGGTTGCCAAATGGTTTAGGCATAAATGAACAAATCATGCCAAGTTCATTGGCAATATGACTCGCAGCCATCTTAAACATCAAGTAATCATCGGCACTACGCAAACAGTCAGCGTAGGTGTAGTTGATTTCAAATTGACCGTTCGCATCCTCATGATCAATCTGGTAAATATCAAGACCAGCGGCAATCAGCGTTTCAGTTAATCGTTCCAAAAACTCAGATTGTTTAGACATACTTTTGTAGTCATAACAAGGTTTTTGCAGGGTATCAGTTTCATCATAAGGATGAATAGCCCCTTTTTCATCTCTACGCAGTAAAGAGAATTCTGGCTCTAAGCCGGTATAAAGCGTCCAGCCATTTTTAGCTAAACGGTCGGTTTGCGCTTTTAATACCACACGCGAATCATGACCATAAGGCCTTCCGTTAACATGACCGTCGCAAATAATACGAGCATATCCTGGCTGCCAAGGCATTAGTGTTAAGGTTGATAAGTCACCAACCGCCATGTAATCCGGACCATTTGGTGCAATCCCCATTCCCCAAATAGCACCGCCAGCAAAACCAGCACCACCTTTCAATATGCTGCTAATGTGCGCAGCTGGTACTGATTTAACCTTAGCAACACCGTGTATATCAACAAATTGCGCCAATACATACTTAACGCTATTGTCTTTTAAAAACTTTTTTGCTTCGTCTAATGTTTTCATTTATCTCTCCCTGAAATCTTAGTTATCTGTCACGTTAGCCGTTCTAGTTTTACTGCTGATAACTAGCAAGCCCAACTGCCCCACCGCCTAATTCAACTGCAATTTCTATTAAAGTTTCCCACATATAAGCACCATAAGTGCCATCACACCAAATACGATAAATAGGCTCACCATTATGGGTTTGACGAATAACGATGGCTGATATTCCAGCTACTTGCGTCATGATTACGTCGTTTGCCAACAGCGCTGAGGAGCGCAGATCAAGTGAACATAATTCTGTAAACAAATTGAGTACAGCACTGCCAGTTAAAATAAAAGCAGCATCTGCCCGTGGTACTTTGTAAACACCTGCAACTCTTGCGCTAATGATAGATAGTTTTTCACAAGCGATACCGCCGATTTGGTCTTCAAGTACAAATTCACTACCACCTAACCTTAACACCAAGCTTTTTTGATTACTCAGTGTCCATGAATTAGGGCTTGAAGGAATCGCTAATTCATGATCAGCCGCCCACTGCGCAGCTTGTGGGCCTTTAAATCCATAACGAGGAAAGCAACTAACATCAGTCACACCCAACACTTTTTGTCTAGCCTGCTCAACCTCGGCACTGGCAAATGCGGTTGCAATCTGCATCTCATTCATTACCGCCCACTTTACATTTGCGCCAGATTGCGCTGGTGCGGCGGGTGAAATTTTCGCATCTAGTTTAATGGCTTTATTTGGCGTAAGTGCTTGCATATCAAGCTCCTTTTAATTCTTTAAAAATGGCGTTTTGACTACAGTAGCAGTCACTGACGAGCCGTTATCGGTACGAATTTGGAACTGTGCACCTATTGTCGTTTTCGCTGGCGTAACAAAAGCCAACCCTATGCAACGATCAATAAACTTGCTATAGCCTATGCTGGTAACTCGCCCAAGAATTTCGCGACCTTCTAGCACTAAATTACAATCCATAGGCATTTCACCTTTGAAATTTTCAGCTAGCACGAAAGCAACCAAACGTTTTCTTAGTGGTTTTTTTTCTAAAATCTGCAAACTACGCTGACCGATAAAGTAATCTTTAGTCATTTTCAGCGCCCATTCCGCACCGATTTCAAAAGGGTTAGTTAAACCGTCGGTATCGACTCCAGGCATTGCATGGCCCATTTCCAATCTCAATAAACGCTGCGTATCACTGCCGAATGGTCGGATGCCGTGTTTTTTGCCAGCCTCGAGTAAGGCTTGCCAAACTTGGGGCACTTGCACCATTGGGATGTGAAGTTCATATCCAACATCAGATACAAAAGCAACACGAATCAGCCTAGCTTCAACACCGGCGACGAAACTTTCGCGCACGCTGCTAATTGGGAATGACTCATAAGATAAATCTAGATCTGTTAACGTAGCTAGAATTTCACGTGCTGCAGGCCCAGCAATATTAATCGCACCAAAAGCGCCTGTAACATTGACTAGACCTAGGTCTAATTGCCACATTTGTTGCGAGCGTTGCATTTCGCGGTAGACCGCTGCTGCATTAGAAGTACCGACTGAAAGATAAAACAAATCATCAGCCAATCGACTAGCAATACCGTCATCAACAATCACACCAGACTCATCAAGCAACATTACATAGCGACAACTTCCCACTTTTTGCGTGGTATAAACACCAGTAAAGAAGCGCTCTAAAAACTCAGCCGCATCTGGTCCGTGCACTTCAATTTTGCCGAACGAACTACCGTCAATAATGCCGGCAGTCTGGCGCACAGCCATAGCTTCTGTTTGAATTGCATCTTCTTTCGTTTGGCCAGCTGCTGGGTAATAAGCTGCGCGTTTCCATGCACCAATATCAGTAAATACTGCGCCATGATCTGCATGCCATTGATGCAATGAAGTGAGGCGATGTGAATGAAAACCACGGCCACCTAAATGACCAATCGGCGTTGGATGGAAGAACGGTCTTGAAGTCGTCGTGCCAATCTTTTCTACTGGCAAATTACGAATCTTGGCCAAGATACGAATCGCGTTCATATTTGAGTGCTTACCTTGGCTAGGTCCCATCCCTACAGTGGTAAAGCGCTTCATTAACTCGATATTATCAAAGCCTTCTTTGGCCGCATTTACAAAGTCTTTAATCTGTATATCTTCGTCAAAATCGACAAAGTTTTTGCCCTTGTCATGCGGAACCATCGGGTAAGGATGGCTTGGGCTAGCGCCCGCATGCTTCTCTACTGCCACTTCAGGTGCAGATAATCCTAGGTAACGCAAAGCCTCATTAGCCGCACGCTTACCATCATTGATGCGTTGCTCCAGCTCAAAAATACCGTTCACTTTTCCTGCAGCAAAAATACCGTCAGGGATACGATTAGGCACGAACTGTTGCACGGCATAATCAAACTGCATTGCAGTACCAGCTTGATACAACAAAGCGCCAGCTGGCGCCCAACCGGCACTCATCGCAATGCCATCGCACTCAAGTGTGATTTTTTTAGCCGTAATGGCTAGATTTTTTTGTTCGTCATAAGCACAGATAACTGCGCCACGTACGCCAGACTTATCTGAAGAAGCCAAGGCTTCATAAACACAATGTCCTGGGTAAACCTTAACACCACGTTTAGCGACCTCAGCAGCCATTGGGCTAGCCTCAGCGCGCAAATCTACGACGGCGACTACTTTGGTGCCAGCGGCTAATAAATCTAGTGCAACACGATAACCATAATCATTAGCCGTCACTACCACACCATTGTTAAACGGTTTAACGCCGTAACGATAAATCAAACGTTGGGCAGCAGAACCTAGCATCACACCAGGTAAGTCGTTGTATCTAAATACCGGTGGTTGCTCAAAAGCACCACTGGCCACAATGACGGTTTTAGCACGTACCTTGGTGATGCCGTTAGCCGCAACAATTGGAATTAAATGGTCAGGATAATATCCAGCTGCGTAAGCACCAGTAATCATAGTAATGTTGGAATAACCGACTGCTTTTGCTAACAAATCTGTCAGCTGAGATGCCGTTGCTACATTGCCACTACGGTCGTAACCTAGGCTGCCACCAGCTTGCTGGTTTTCATCAACGATAGTCACTTCTAGTCCAGCTTCCGCTGCTACACAAGCTGCAGTCAGGCCTGTCGGTCCAGCACCTATCACTAATACATCACAATGCGTATGCAATTTGCGTTTAAGTATACGGGGGTAATCAAAATTGACGATACCTAAGCCGGCAGCTTTACGTATAACTTTTTCCCAAAATGGGAAGAAGCGACGTGGCGTATGAAAGGCTTTATAGTAAAAACCTACTGGCAATAATGGCGAGATAGAATCAATATAACTATTTTTATCTTTTTTAACGCCACCAATAGTATTCACTGCATTTAATACCATGCCGTCTTTGACGAGCACTACATCCGCCCGCATATTGGTATCGATACCATCTGTCACCAAGATGTTGACATCATGATTGGCTAAACTTAGCACACCGCGTGCACGATGGTATTTAAAACTACGACCTAATACTTTTTGCCCTGCTGCCCATAAGGCACTAGAAATGGTATCGCCTTCAAAAGCAGTAAAAGCTTCGCCTTCAAAAGTAAAATTGATTTTTTTAGTCCGATCTAGCCATTCACCATTTTGTTTAGTTGTACGCAGACTCATTTTGCTTGCTCCTGCGTTGGGTTAGTATTTGCGCTAAGCAAATAGGTGCGAGACACTTTATCGCTCAAGGTATTACGTTCCGCAATAAACCAAGTGCCGCTAGGTGAGTGATACCACCATTCTTTCTTATCGCCAGGTGCGCCGCTGCGATTATGTACGTAGGCCGCCCACTCTGAGTCGCTACAAGTTTTTTGATCTGGGGCATCACGATATTCACCACCGAATATAAATTCGCTCAGCGGTCGAATGCCATTCATAGGACAGGTAAGAAGTTTCATTGCATATTCCTCTAATTAATAAGGGGGGCGTCAGCCTTAGTGGCCTACTGACGCAGCGCCTTTTTCCCCAGTCAGCTCGTAATCTTCAAAACGTGACAGGCGGAATGAGTGAATTAAATCTGGCGCGCTATCATTAGCAATAGTTTGCGCCATAGTTTTGCCGCTGATTGGTGTTGCTTTAAAGCCCCAAGTACCCCAGCCAGCATCTAGATAAAAACCTTCAATTGGGGTTTTTCCCATAATCGGTGCAAAGTCTGGCGTCATATCGGCCATACCAGCCCACTGCCGCACTACTTTGACATTAGCCAAGAATGGGAACATATCCAGCATATGAGAAGTGAGGCCTTCTACGAAATCTAATGTAGACCTTGTAGAATGCACTTCGTAAGGATCTAAAGAAGAACCCATCACCAACTCTCCGCGCGAAGACTGGCTGACATAAACATGCAGGCTGCCAGAAACCAAAATCGTATCTAGCCAAGGCTTCATAGGCTCAGTCACACAAGCTTGCAGAGGATGAATAACAATAGGCGTTTCTAGGTCTACCATTTCAGTGATACGCGGTGTAAAACCAGCCACTGCACATAACACTTGTTTAGTTTCGATATAACCTTTATTGGTTTTAACGCCACAGACTTTGCCGTTTTTAACATCAATAGATAGTACTTCAGTGTTTTGATGGATTTCTGCACCTAAACGATCTGCGCCTCGCGCATAACCCCAAGCTACGCCGTCATGACGCGCAACCGAACCTGGTGCATGAAACAAGGCACCTAGAATCGGCGCTTGTCCACTACAGCTTAAATCCAGTTGTGGGCAGGCTTTAGCGATTTCATCCGGACCAACTACACGGCTTTCAACACCGACATGCTTATTAACCTCTGCGCGCCAACGCATAGTACGCATGGCTGATTCAGTATGGGCAAGGGTAAAGTGGCCACGGGTGGAGTAAAAAAGATTAAGATCTAATTCTTCAGATAGACCTTCATAGATCTTAACGCTGGCATCATAGAAATTAACACCTTCTGGGGTTAAGTAATTAGAACGCACAATTGTCGTATTACGGCCAGTATTACCGCCGCCTATATAACCTTTTTCTAGCACAGCCACATTGGTAATACCATGATCTTTAGCTAAGTAGTAGGCTGCAGCTAAACCATGCCCACCACCACCAATAATGACCACGTCATAGGATTTTTTTGGTGCGTCGTGAGATTTAAAAAAGCGTGTTCCTGGATACTCTTTTTTTATTGCGTATTTTAGTAGTCTTAATGGCATTTATAAACTCCATGAAACCTAATGTCTGATTTGCTAATTTAGCTTTAAAAGAAAGTCGCTAAATTTGCGTTAAAAATTCTTCTTAATTAATACTTATAGCGC
>JBEDKX010000023.1:0-7547 GCA_041171965.1 Pseudomonadota bacterium
GAGTTAATCTCTAATTTATTGAATGCTGAAAAGCTAGAGCATCAAGTACTTAATGCTAAACAGCATGAGCGTGAAGCGCATATTATTGCGCAAGCGGGCCGTCCGGGTGTGATTACTATTGCTACTAATATGGCAGGTCGCGGTACAGATATTGTCTTAGGTGGTAACCCTGAATCAGATATTGACGCGGTAAAAGAAGATGCCAGCCTAAGTGCTGCAGAAAAAGACACACGTATTGCGGCCATTAAAGCTGACTGGCAAAAACGTCATGATGCAGTGTTAGCTGCCGGTGGTTTGCATATTGCTGGTACTGAGCGTCATGAGTCACGTCGAGTCGATAATCAGTTGCGCGGACGTTCTGGTCGCCAAGGCGATGCTGGTTCTAGCCGTTTTTATCTTTCTTTAGAAGATCAACTGTTACGTATTTTTGCTTCTGATCGCGTGTCTGCAATTATGGAAAAACTCAATATGCCAGATGGCGAGGCAATTGAGCATCCATGGGTAACGCGTGCAATTGAGAACGCACAGCGTAAAGTTGAAGGCCGTAACTTTGATATTCGTAAACAATTGCTCGAATATGATGATGTAGCCAACGATCAACGTAAAGTAATCTACGAGCAACGTAATGAGTTGTTAGAAGCGGCTGATATTGGCGATACCATTCGTGCGATGCGTGAAGACGTGCTGATTAGCATGATTGCCACGCATATTCCACCGAATAGTGTTGAAGAATTATGGGATGTGCCTAGTTTAGAAAGAGAACTTAAGGCGGAAGCTGGCCTAGAGATTCCACTGCAAAAAATGTTGGAAGATAATCCTGATTTGCATGAAGAAACCCTGCGTGATCGTATTCTAGAAGCCGCAGAAAAAACTTATATGGCTAAAGAAGAGCAGGCTAGCGCAGATATCATGCGTCAATTTGAACGCTCAGTGATGTTGCAAAGTTTGGATAATCATTGGCGCGAGCATTTAGCTGCCTTAGACCATTTGCGCCAAGGGATTCATTTACGTTCTTATGCACAAAAAAATCCTAAACAAGAATATAAGCGTGAAGCTTTTGAGTTGTTTGAAGGTTTACTCAATTCAGTAAAAAGTGAAGTTACAAAAGTGACTATGCTAGTACAAGTGAAAACTGAAGCGGATGTTGAAGCAGTAGACCGCCCGGTTGAAGTTGGAAATGTACAATATCAGCACGCTGATTATGATGAAGCTTTAGGCGTTTCTAGTAATGTTGATGAGCAAGGTGTTGCTAGTGACGCTGCGCAACCTGTCGTTCGTGAGGGTGTGAAGGTTGGTAGAAATGACCCTTGCCCATGCGGATCAGGCAAAAAATTCAAGCAATGTCATGGTGTTTTAAGTTAATTTAAGCTAAAGCGATTTAAGTTAAATTTTTAAATCGCTGTTATTTAATCCATTTACCACGTTATTAATCAGTAGAATATTATGTCAGAAAATAGCAGCACTGAAATTCAATCACCTTGCATTAGTGTTTGTGCGATGGACGATCTAACAGGCTTATGCCAAGGTTGTTATCGCACTATTGATGAAATAAAAGCCTGGTGGGACATGGGCATCGAAGAGCAAAAAAACTTGCTAGTAGCGCTAGAGGAACGGCAACTGCAGCAAGTGAGTTTTGACTAATTTAGGCTGTTCTAGCAAGTTTTTAAGTTAGTTTAGACCTTAATGATCTGCCACTAACAATAAGCTGCTAGTAATAAGTGCCTAGTCATAAGTTCCTAGTATGATGCCTTGCGCCCGCAAGTCATTCAGTATTTCCAAACCAAACGGCACTAAATTTTCTACAGATGGCTGATTTCTTTCATTCGCTATGATAGTTAGTGCTTGCTCTGCTGTGTAAGTTTGGTCCCGCATTAATTCAATCAAGCTGTACGTCACAAGATTCAGTTCAACAAACTTTACCGTATGTTCAGTATTCCGGTAGACCAGAATGTAAGTAATTACTTTATTTTTAGGTTTATGCTTAGCCGATATTGTATGCACGGCATAGTCGTAATTAAGTAATCGCATGCTTGGTGTAAAGGCAGTTCTGCGTGCTAATAAATCACCGCTCGGATCAATTTTCTTAACTTCAGGCTCGGCAACATCTGTCATGGATGAAACTTGTAGTTCTACACATTCATAATGACAAAGGCTAGCTAGATATTGCGGTAGAAGGTTGGCTTCAATCAAGCTCAGTTGACTTAAGTAGCTAACAAACTCTTCCGGAATCTGCCGAAATAATGGGCTATTTGCTGCGTGCTCACGCAAGAATCTACGTACCAATGCTAACCATGCGCGTTTGCCCAATACTGCTTGTGCTACAGGAAAACAAGCCGAAACTGATTCAAATAAATTATTGAATACCAGTTCTTTATAAACGTTCATGCGTTTTTTTGTTACACCTTTGAGACGTTGTTGCTCTGACGGATCTCTAATGTAGGCAGTAAACGCTTGCTGGTAAATTTGAAAGGATGGCGTGTCGTTTGTCATGCTATTTGCTAAACATTTACATTGGCCACACTAGGCACATTACGGCCGGATTGACTTTGTAAATAGGCAATTTTGTTCACTTCCTGCATCAAGCTAGCTAAGGGCGGTATGTTGTTATCGCGCTCTAGTAGTGTAGGAAAGCTGCCAAAAAGTTGGTAGGCCTCTTGTAATAATGCCCAGACTGGATCGATAATATCCTCACCATGCGTATCTATTAATAAATCTGCGCTTTGTTGATAATGCCCAGCAACGTGACCATAGGCGATACGCTCAGCAGGAATGCCGCGCAAGAATTCGTGTGCATCAAAGCCAAAATTTACGCTATTCACGTAAACATTATTAATGTCTAAATGCAGCAGACAATCGGCTTCTGTTAAAACTGCCTGAATAAAGGTCAATTCATCCATGGTCGAAATCGGCGCTTGCACGTAATAGGATGTATTTTCAATAGCAATGCGCTGGCCTAATATATCCTGTGTTTGGCGTATGCGCTTTGCCACATAAAGCACGGCTTCCTCTGTAAATGGTATTGGCAGCAAATCATACAGATAGCCTTGCTGGCCGTTGTAGCCATCGGTCGAGTAGCTTAGATGTTCGGTGTATAGCGGCACTGCATATTGCTGCAAGAACTTTTTAACTTGTAGTAAAAAAGCCGTATTAAGCGGCGCTAAACCGCCTAAAGATAAACATAAACCATGACAAACAATTGGATAACGTTGTGCAAACCAGTCTAACTGTTGACGACCTTTACCACCCACATCTAACCAATTTTCAGGGGCAATTTCAATAAAATTAATATTGGCAATTAAATCTTGGCCAAAAGCAGCTTGAATTTGGGGGATTAGCGCACGCTTTAACCCTAGACCTGCACCGGTAACTATTGCTTGACCTGCGATCATGGTGGTATCTGCAATGTTAGCGTTGGCATTGTTTAACCGAATCATTGCTTAGTTAGTTTGCGAGCTTCTGTTTAGATTGGCGTAGCTTATTTTTCCATGTCCTTTCTCATTTCAGCACTGCACGCACCTTCTTTCATTTTTTCAGCACTGCAGGCACCTTCCTTCGATTTTTCGACTGGGACTTTTGTGATTGCCGATTTGTCTGCGGCTTCTTTTTTAGTCGTGGCTTTTTTGCTTGCACCACATTTACCGGCACTGCACTGACCCTCTTTCATTTTTGTCGGTGCATTATCCGCAACTTGATAGCCAGCCGATAATGATTTGGCCGAAAATGGGTTTTCGGTTGCATTAACCGCCGTTGCCGCCATTGATAATGTTAGTGCAGCACTAATCGCTAGAGCTAAATTTTTGCTAGTGTCAGTCATAGGTAGATCCTTTTTTAGAGTTAAAAGTAGTGCCAAATAGCATTAACCAAGTATTACCAAATAGTATCGTTGAAAATAGCCTGATAATGAAGACCTTTTATTTAAATGCGGGCTTATCAATGTTGCCCAATTTTTTGCTTGAGTAAACTCAGGTAGGTTTCTGAATCTAATGCTTGGTTATTACGCTGCGCCTGCCAGATGGTTTCAGCCAAGCATTCAAGTATATCGTGTTGGGCTAGATGGCTATCGTTAAATTGTTGTTTCAATTGTTCATAAATCTGCGTGATGCCTATAGGTTGGTTGATGCTGATTTGCTCAATCACTGATAAGTGCAGGCTTAAATGTAAAAATGGATTCGTTTCGCCCATCTCAGGGAAATATTGTTGATGCATATAGCGCGTTGGCGAATCTAATATTACATGATATTCAGGGTGCATTTGAATGACTTCAACAGCGATTTTTTCTAAATCGCTTAATGTTGAATGTTGCTTGAATTTAGCCCAAGCATCAAATAGAAATTGGCGGGCTTGATCGCGGCTAGGCTTATACAAACTCATGGCTTATAAACCCTTATTTAGATAATTGAAACGTTTAGGCATAGTAATATTCAGTGGATAAGACATTTATATCTGGCTTTGTGGCGGCGTTATTGTTGAATTAAATTCTTTTGCTTTATATTCACATAAATCTTCAATGCAGCACTCGGCACATTTCGGTTTACGCGCTGTGCAGGTATAGCGGCCATGTAAAATCAATAAATGATGTGCATCTTGCATAAATTCTGCCGGTATCGTTTTTAGGTATTTCAGTTCAACGTCTAAAACAGTTTTACCTGTGGCTAGTTTAATGCGGTTGCCTAATCTAAATAAATGCGTATCTACGGCGATGGTGGGTTGCCCAAAGGCCGTATTCAAAATTACATTCGCTGTTTTACGTCCTACACCGGGTAATGCTTCAAGCGCTAGGCGGGTATTGGGTACCTGCGATTGATGCTTGCTAATCAGCATTTGACAGGTAGCTAATACGTTTTTTGCTTTGGCGTGGTAGAGGCCTATGGTTTTAATGTATTGTTCTAGCCCAGATAGCCCAAGCGCTAGAATACTTTCCGGCGTGTTAGCAACCGCATACAGCTTTTCTGTGGCGAGATTAACGCCTTTATCCGTGGCCTGCGCTGATAAAATTACCGCAATTAAAAGCTCGAAGGTGCTGTTATGCCTAAGCTCCGTACTTGGGTTAGGAATAGCGATGCTTAAGCGTTTGAATATTTCAAAACGTTGTTTGGCATTCATGGCTGCTAAATATTGCCGCGTCAGGCTTAATGATTGAGTGACGGATTTAGTGCTGGCGCTAGTGTCTTTGCTTTAGTGGTCTTTCTAATTTCAATCCAATTGCGAATTGCGATTAGAGAACCTAAGCCTAAGAATGCGCCCGGCGGCAATACCGCTAATAGCAAACCATGATAATCAGTACTCGCCCACATAAAGGGTATCGCCGATGGACCAAAGACTAAATCTAGGCCAGATAGAATCGTGCCTTTTCCTACCAGTTCACGTATGGCGCCTAGTAAACCTAACACTAACATCAGGCCTGAGCCCATCATAAAACCATCTAGCATAGAGGGTACGGTGGTATTTTTTGCAGCAAAGGATTCAACCCGGGCGAGTACGATGCAGTTCACCACAATTAACGGTATAAAAATACCCAGTACTTTATGCAATGGGTGCGCAAAGGCGTTGATCGACATGTCAATCACGGTCACTAGGGTGGCGATAACCAAGATAAATACCGGTACGCGAATTTCGCTAGGCACTAATTTACGTACAGGCGAAACTGAACCGTTGGCCGCTGCCATCACCAATGCCGTGGCTAAACCAAGGCTTAAGCCATTGACCGCGCTAGTGGTGACTGCCAATGTCGGGCAAAGGCCTAATAATTGCACCACGCCAGTGTTTTGCTTCCATAAGCCGTTGATGGTGATTTCTTTATAGATATTATTCATGATTAATCCTTAGGCTTTTGAATTAATTCAGCCTGTGCGCTAATTGCATTTTCAGGCTTAGCAAAAAGTGCCTCTTTGTTCATTGCAAAATACTGTTCAGCTTTTAAGACTGCTTTGACTACAGCGCGTGGAGTAATGGTAGCGCCCACCATGTAATCAAACTTACCGCCGTCTTTTTTTACCTGCCATTGTTTGGCAGGTGTTTTGGCTAAAGATTCATCATTAAACAGCTTTATCCACTGACCATGTGCCACATCAATATAATCACCCAAGCCGGGGGTTTCTTTATGGGCTAATACGCGTACGCCACTAATAGAACCATTCTCCCGAATCGCAATTAACAGTTTGATGTCGCCACTATAACCATCGTGTGCAAGCGCTTCCAATATGACTGCTACCATTTTATTGTTCAGGATTGCAATATTGGCTTCTGTGGGCCGATGATTGCCTAATAATACGTTAGGGGCAATTTCAATGGTCTGTTTTAGTAGATTATTATCGTAACTGTTTTCTGGCAAAATTTGCTTAAAAAGCGCCAATCGCGCTTCAGCTTCACTGGCTTCAATCGGCGCGCGGGTAATTTCAAATACATAAGCGAGTAGGGCGGTGCCAAGGAAAGCGAAAGCAATCATAGTGATTGCAGTCTTTGAGGTGTGTTTTACTATTGATTCAGACGCTGATTCAGACATGTTTAGCTAATCCTTATTTGTGGCCAAATACACGCGGCTGCGTTAAAGCATCTATTAGCGGTACGCACATATTCATTAGTAATACGGCAAAAGCTACGCCATCTGGGTAGCCGCCATATACGCGGATTAAATAAGTCAACACGCCAACGCCAGCGGCAAAGTAAATTTTTCCTCTCGGTGTTGTCGGGCCGCTGACCGGATCTGTGATGATGAAAAAGGCACACAACATCGATGCGCCACTCATTAAGTGAAACAGCGGATTAGCAAAGTGGCTAGGATCAATCACATAAAAAGCGAAGGAAATAGCAGCTAAAGCCGCTAAAAATACCGTAGGTAAATGCCAGCTAATAATGCGTTGTTGCAATAAATACAAGCCGCCAAACAGATAAGCGCCGGTCACCAGTTCGCCACCTTTTGCGCCAACTACACCAAAAATTGGCGCTTGCGTGATGCTAGCCACTTCATGTTTCAGCATTAATTGTGTTTTTAGATAATCTAAGGGCGTGGCCGAGGTAATGGCATCGACTTTCATGTCGGTCGGTAAACCGTGGCCAAATATAAAGTGTAATTGATCCATAAAGCTGAGCGGATGTTCAGCCAAGGATAACGGTGCCGGCCATTTTGTCATAATCAAGGGAAAAGAAATGAGCAATACCGCATAACCTACCATCGCAGGATTAAACGGATTGTAGCCAAGTCCTCCATAAAGTTGTTTGGCAATGACAATAGCAAAGAAAGTGCCCACAACCACCAACCACCAAGGCGCCAAAGGCGGTAGCGCTAAGGCCAATAACCAAGCGGTAACTACCGCGCTCATGTCCATTAAGTAGGGCTTCACTGGGCGCTGACGGATTTTAAGTAATACCGCTTCAGCCGCTAGCGCGGTCAGTGTTGCCAAACTTAGCGAAATAAGAATGCCGCCGCCAAACACCCACACATAAGCGGTAATGCCAGGCACCAGCGCTAGCAACACTTTAAACATAATAGTGCTTACGGTGGGTGCGTCGGTAATATATGGTGAACGGTTCAAGGGGTTATCCTATTG
>JBEDKX010000024.1:0-7441 GCA_041171965.1 Pseudomonadota bacterium
ATGTATGGCATGTCGGGCGCGCATACGGTATTGCCTATTCCAAGTTACGCCAAAGTTACTAATCCAGCTAATGGCCGCTCTGTAATTGTGCGTATTAACGATAGAGGCCCATTTAAGCGTGATCGCTTGATTGATTTATCTTATGCTGCGGCTTACAAGCTAAGGCTAATTGGGCAAGGTAGCGGATTAGTGGAAGTAGAAACCATCGATACCAGCGCTGAAGCTATGCTTAAAATGCAAAAGCCAATGGCCAATACTACAACACAAACACAAGCATCAATCGCCAGCGAAGATGCGACGGTAACGCCGATTGCAACTTCAAGCCCAATTGTTAATAGCACCGCTGCTCCAGTGGCCACCAGCATGCAATATTATGTACAAGTTGGTGCTTTTAAAAGTGAGGCTAATGGTGAACTTTTGCTAAAGAAAATCCAGGGATTGCAGCTAGACGAAAATGTAGGTGTGGCTAACGTGTATAATAATGCCTTGTATCGTGTCAGGCTTGGCCCCTATGCAAGCAGAGTTGAGGCAGATGCTTCTGCCGCCACTATTCGCAAACAATTAAACATATCCGCTATCGTTCAAAATTAAATAATCGAAATCATGCAAAACATCACACTAAACATTTTAAAGCACACACTTTTAGCAGTTGCCATTGCTAGCACTTGCCTGGTACCAGTAGCTCAAGCTGAAGATGCGCAAATTGCGCCGCCACCTAGCTTGGCAGTTAAAGCTTATTTGCTGACAGATGTAAACAGCGGCAAATCTATTGCCACACTCAACAGCGAAATGCGTGTTGAGCCGGCATCGCTTACTAAAATAATGACCGCTTATTTGAGCTTTAAAGCACTTCAAAATAACCATCTGCAACTTAACCAAACCTTACCTGTAAGCGAGATTGCTTGGAAAGTAGAAGGCTCTAAAATGTTTATTGAGCCGAATAAACCGGTAACCGTAGACGAGCTTTTACATGGCATGATTATTCAATCAGGCAATGATGCTTCCATCGCTTTGGCTGAAGGCATTGCCAGCACTGAAATGCAATTTGCTGACATGATGAACAAAGAGGCGCAACGCCTAGGCATGAAAAATACCCATTTCATGAACGCGACCGGTTTGCCAGATGCGCAGCATTACACCACAGCAAAAGATTTATCGATTCTTGCAACGGCTCTCATCCGCGACTTTCCAGACCAATATAAGCGTTTATATTCAGTCAAAGAGTACCGCTACAACAACATCACGCAGCCTAACCGCAATCGTTTGTTATGGCTAGATCCTAACGTAGATGGCATGAAAACTGGCCATACTGAATCTGCTGGATATTGTTTAATTTCATCAGCTAAACGTGATGGCGTTCGTCGCCTGTCAGTAGTGTTGGGTGCGCCAAGCGACGCAGCACGCGCGACAGAAAGCCAAAAATTACTCAATTACGGCTTTCAATATTTTGATTCAAGCCTAGTTTACAAACAAGGTCAAAAAGTTAGCCAGCTAAAAGTATGGAAGGGCACTGACAATCAAGTGGACTCTACTGTTAGCAATGACCTTTATCTTACCTTAGCAAAAGGTCAGTATGCCAACGTAAAAGCGTTGATTTCAAGCACGCAACCTTTAATTGCGCCGATTAAAAAAGGCCAAATCATCGGTAATGTAAAATTCATGCTGAATGGCAAAGTAATCGATCAGCGTAATTTGGTGGCAGCAAAAGCCATTGAAGGTGCAGGTATTCTGGGCCGTGCATGGGATTCAATAAAGTTACTTTTACAATAATTATTGGCAACTGGATAGTTAATTATTATGGCTGAAATTGAACCGCACACCGCGCCTCCCTTAATCGATTTTCCATGTGAATTCCCCATCAAAGTGATGGGTGAAACGCAAGATACATTCGCTCAAACCATTATCGATTTGATACAAACGATAGTGCCCAGCTTTAACGCCGCACATATTGAAATGCGTGCAAGTTCCGCTGGCAAATATATCAGCCTCACTTGTACCGTACACGTCATTTCACAAGCACAATTAGATGATGTTTATCGTTTAATTAGCAAGCATCCACTGGTTAAATTTGCGCTCTAATCAAGCACTCATCCTATTAAATACGACCTTAGTTCTGCTATGCAACCGCCCATAATAGTTAGGCGTTTAGGCCATACCAATTTTGCCGACACCAGCCTTGCCATGCAGCGCTTTACGGCAGAAAGACTTAGTGACACACCCGATGAGTTATGGTTGACTGAGCACCATCCAGTTTATACTTTAGGGCTGAATCGTAAAAATGTACGCCTACCGATACGCGACGACATCGTTTTGATTCATACAGACCGTGGTGGAAAAATTACTTATCACGGCCCGGGACAAGTCATTATTTATGCCTTGCTAGATCTGAAGCGCTCGCAGCTTAATATTCGAAAACTAGTCAGCCTATTAGAAAATGCTGTCATCGAGTTATTGGCAGATTATGGTGTTTCAGCATCGGCAAAAGCTGATGCACCTGGTGTGTATGTAGAAGAAGCTAAAATTGCTGCCTTAGGCTTACGCATTAAAAACAACTGCTGTTATCATGGATTAAGTTTAAATGTAAATATGGACTTAACACCGTTTTTAGCAATCGATCCTTGCGGTTATGCCGGCTTAAAAGTCACGCAAATGCAAGACTTCGCGATCAATACTGAACCACAAACTATTGCTGAGCAGCTCCTTGAGAAACTGCTAGGAAAACTCACTGTTAATTTAGACTATGGACATAAGCATGACTGATGTAAATACTCAGAAAATACCTACCGCCAAAGAAACCGTCCCTAAGGTTGCTGGTGTAAAAGTGGCAGGTGTAAAAGTAGCTGGCGTAAAAGAAAGAGATGCCGCTAAGACATCACGCATTCCTATCAAAATAATCCCGCAGCCTATGCAACGCAAGCCAGAGTGGATACGCATGAAAGTGCCAGATTCGGCGCGCTATCAAGAAATTAAAAAAATCCTACGCGATAATAATCTACACACCGTCTGTGAAGAAGCTAGCTGCCCAAATATCGGTGAATGCTTTAGTGGCGGTACCGCTACCTTTATGATTTTAGGTGATATTTGTACGCGACGTTGCCCATTCTGTGACGTAGCGCATGGCAAACCATTGCCACCAGATACCGATGAACCTGAAAATCTAGCCCGTACTATCGCGCAAATGAAGCTTAATTATGTCGTAATTACCAGTGTAGATCGGGATGATTTACGTGACGGTGGCGCACAGCATTTTGTAGATTGTATTCAAGCGGTACGCGCGCATTCGCCCAATATTAAAATAGAAGTACTAGTGCCAGATTTTCGCGGTCGTCTAGATGTCGCGATGGAGATTTTACGCAAAGCGCCGCCAGATGTGATGAATCATAATCTAGAAACCGTACCTCGCCTTTACAAGCAAGCGCGGCCAGGTTCTGATTACCAAAACTCACTGACACTATTGAAAACCTTTGGTGCGCTATATCCAAACGTGCCAACAAAATCTGGCTTAATGCTAGGTTTAGGCGAAACCGACGAAGAGATTTTAGCAGTGATGCAAGATTTACGGGCGCATAATGTGAGCATGCTAACCTTAGGCCAATATTTACAGCCTAGCGTGCATCATTTACCTGTCATGCGTTATGTTGAACCTAGCGCTTTTGATGCGTTTAAAGAAAAAGCGCTAGCGATGGGCTTTAATAATGCCGCTAGCGGCCCCATGGTAAGAAGTAGCTATCATGCTGACGAGCAAGCGCATTTAGTCAAATAACAGCGTAATTTTTAAGTGATAGTTGCACATAACCAATAAAAAAGAGAATCTATGGTTCCACATCTAACAACCGCACTAAACGGACCACTTTTATCGCTAGAAAAAAGCATGCTCGATGCTATGCCAAAAATTGAGCATTGGTTTCGAACACAATGGCTAGAATATGCCTCACCATTTTACGCTAGCGTTGATTTACGCAACTCAGGTTTTAAATTAGCGCCAGTCGATACCAATTTATTTCCAGGTGGATTCAATAATCTTAACCCGGAATTTTTAAGCTTAAGCGTACATGCGGCCATGGTCGCAGTTGAAAAAGTCTGTCCAGAAGCACATCGCTTACTGATTATTCCAGAAAATCATACACGCAATACCTATTATCTGCGCAATGTGGTCGAGCTAGTAAACATCATGAAGCAAGCTGGGCTTGATGTGAGAGTAGGCTCAATTTCACCTGAAATTACCGAACCAACGACATTGGAAACGCAAGATGGCCATACTTTATTATTAGAGCCTGTGGTGCGGGTTGGTAATCGCATCAAGCTAATTAATAAAGATTTAGGCGACTTTGATAGCTGTGCGATTTTGCTGAATAATGATTTGTCTGCGGGTATTCCAGAAATCCTTAAGAATCTAGAACAAAATTTAATTCCGCCCTTACACGCAGGTTGGAGCACTAGACGGAAATCTCAACATTTTTCTGCATACAATCGTGTGGTCAGTGAGTTTGCTGCACTGCTAAATATTGATGAGTGGCTATTGAATCCATATTTTGAAACCTGCGGCGAAATTGATTTTCATGCGCGTACTGGTGAGGATTGCCTCGCGCTTAAAGTTGAACAGTTGTTAGAGAAGATTAAAATAAAATACGCCCAATATGGTGTCACGCAAGCACCATTTGTCATTGTAAAAGCCGATGCAGGCACTTATGGCATGGGTATTATGACAGTCAAATCGCCCGATGATGTCCGTGACTTAAATCGTAAAACGCGCAATAAAATGTCTGTAGTAAAAGAAGGTTTGCAAGTGTCTGAAGTGATTATTCAAGAGGGTGTTTACACCTTTGAAAGCATTAACGATGCGGTTGCCGAGCCTGTGGTGTACATGATGGATCACTTTGTGATTGGCGGTTTTTATCGCGTACATACAGATCGAGGCATGGACGAAAACCTGAATGCACCTGGCTCACATTTTGTGCCACTAGCGTTTGCAAAACCTTGCACCTTGCCTGACTGTAAAGGTGAGCCTGACGCTACGCCTAATCGCTTTTATGCTTATGGTGTGGTCGCGCGATTGGCCTTACTGGCAGCGGCGATAGAACTGCAAGAACAAGATCCTGAGAACCAATAAAGTACAAATTTAAATGGCCTTAAAACTACTTTTTATACTAGATCCACTCGCGCAATTAAAGAGTGAAAAAGACACCAGTTTAGCCATCATGCGTGAAGCCAGTAAGCGTGGCCATACATTATTCGTCAGCATGCAACACGATGTTTTTTTACGTGGCGACATCGCAAAAATAAAAGCTAAAAAATTCACTTTTACCGGGCCAGACAGCAAGCCAGGTTATGCACTAGACGAGGTGTTTGAATATATCCCTGCACAGTTTGATGCAATTGTCATGCGTAAAGATCCACCGTTTGATAACGAATATCTGTATAGCACTTACCTGTTAGAAATTGCAGCTAAACAGGGTGCGCGCGTTTACAACAACCCCAGCGCTATTCGTAGTTGGAATGAAAAACTGTCAGTCACGCGCTTTCCGCAATTTGCACCTGAATTTTTAGTCACTGCTGATAACGATTTAATTCGTGAATTTTTAGTGATGCACCAAGATATCGTTGTTAAACCGCTAGACGGCATGGGCGGCAGCAGTATTTTTCGCTTAGGTTTAAATGATCCGAATATTAGCGTTATCCTTGAAACTATCACTAATTTTGGTACGCGTACGATTATGGCGCAGCGCTATTTAACAGAGATTCTGCAAGGTGATAAACGCATTATCGTCATCAACGGTACGCCATTACCTTACGCACTAGCGCGTATTCCAAAAGCCGGCGAAACACGTGGCAATTTAGCCGCCGGTGGCACTGGTGTGGCGCAATTGCTAAGCGAACGCGATCTGGAAATTGCCACTGTGGTGGGTAAAACGCTCAAGCAAGAAGGCTTGTTTTTAGTTGGCCTAGATGTGATAGGTGACTCTTTGACCGAAATTAATGTGACTAGTCCGACTGGTATGGTCGAAATAGCCAAGCAAACTTCATGTAATCCGGCTCAAGTATTTTTAGATGCCCTAGAGCAATGTATTGCGTAGAAAATGATTAATAGGGTTTAAGCAATCATCAGAACGGCTTATGTCGGCTAATTAAAGCACCGCAAAATCATCTATAATATGTCGCATGCGTTACCTCCTTCTTCTCTTCACATTTCTTTTTACTGGCTGTTTTAAAGAGCCGTTATATCATAGTCAAAGCTACGTATTTGGTACGCTGGTTGATATTAGTATTTATGGTGAAACAGACGAACGCGCCCGATTTTTAGCTAATAATATTCTGGCTGATTTTCAAAATTTACATAAGCAACTACACGCCTGGAAGCCAGTATCAGGCAATAAATTAAGCGAATTAGGCGAGCTTAATGCCGCTATTTCTGCCGGCAATCAATCAGTCAAAGTAAGTCCAGCTTTGGCTAATATGCTACTAGATGCCACAGATTTATCCTTAAAGTCTAACGGTTTATTTAATCCTGCCATCGGTCATTTAATCAGTACTTGGGGCTTCCAGCGCGATGAATTTAGCGCTGTAAACGTAGACGAAACGGCGATAAAAAACTTATTGCATGCCCAACCGCGCATGACAGATTTAGTCATTAAAGCGAATGCTATTTACAGCACCAATCCAACGGTAAAAGTTGATTTAGGCGGCTATGCTAAAGGTTACGCGCTGGATATTGCCGCTAGTTATCTACGTAAAGAACAGGCTAAAAATGCGCTGATTAATATAGGCGGTAACGTTATTGCGCTAGGCAAGCATGGCGATAAACCTTGGCGAGTTGGTATACAACATCCGCGCGCACCCACCGCAATTGCCACGCTAGATTTAGCTGACGGCTGGGCAATAGGCACATCAGGTGATTATCAGCGTTATTTTATGTTGAATGGCCAACGTTACTGCCACATTATTGATCCCAGAACTGGCTACCCTGCCCAGCAAACACAATCTGTCACGGTATTAGTCCCACCACAAGCCGGTAAAAAAACGCAAGCGGGAGTGTTGTCAGACGTCGTCTCTAAGCCTATTTTTATCGAAACTGCGGCCAATAGAAACACAGCTGCACAGGCTTTTGGCATTGAAAACTTCATGGTGATTGATGCGCAAGCGGCTATTTTTGTATCGGCAAAAATGGTTAATAAATTACATTGGGTAGATGCTAGTGTTAAATTTTCTACGTTACCCTAAACAGCTTATTAACGAAGCTATTACTCTTCTTCGATTGAGTCTCTGTGGCAACCTGGCCCTTATAGCCTGCTTAAAGTTGCTGCTAGTACTTTAGACTTGTAATTAATTGGATCGTTCTTATTTGGGTCCTTCATTAAAGTTGTAATACTTGGATGGAGATGCTGTTCTTTTGCTTTCTCTTTGCATATTGTTGTACTTGCAAAAGGAGCAGCTTCTATACTAA
>JBEDKX010000025.1:0-9813 GCA_041171965.1 Pseudomonadota bacterium
AATTTACATAGGATGTGGTCAGAAACCACTTACCAAATGCAAAAGCTGCGTGACAATCCGGTATGCGCACAACAAGAATATGATCGTATTCTAGATGACAGTAATCGCGGCTTATTGTCTGAGCCGACGTGTGATATTACTGAAAATATCGCCTCGCCTTATATTAATGCGGCATATATTAATACAGGCGCACGTCCTAAAATGGCGATTTTGCGCGAGCAAGGTGTGAACGGCCATGTGGAAATGGCGGCTTCGTTTGATCGAGCAGGTTTCGCTACTTTCGATGTACACATGAGCGACATTATTGCTGGACGCGTATCGCTAAAAGACTTTGCTGGCGTAGTCGCTTGCGGTGGTTTTTCTTACGGCGATGTTTTAGGGGCGGGTGAAGGTTGGGCTAAATCGATTTTATTCAATGCACGTGCACGCGATGAGTTTTCAGCATTCTTTGAGCGCGGCGATAGCTTTGCTTTAGGTATTTGTAACGGCTGCCAAATGATGAGCAATCTACGCGAGCTTATTCCGGGTGCGGCACATTGGCCACATTTTGTGCGTAATAAATCAGAGCAATTTGAAGCTAGATTGGCGATGGTAGAAGTTTTAGAGTCGCCTTCATTGTTCTTTAATGGCATGGCTGGCAGCAAAATGCCAATTGCAGTTGCGCACGGTGAAGGTTTTGCGGAGTTTTCTTTGGGCGCTTCTAAAGAACCTTCTGAGCAAACTGCAGTCAATGAATTAATAGCAAAAAACTTAGTAACGATGCGTTTTATCGATAACGCATCATTACCAACGACTAGCTATCCGTTTAATCCAAACGGTTCGCCGCAAGGCGTAACTGGATTAACCAGCACAGATGGGCGTTTTAGTATTATGATGCCACATCCGGAACGGGTAATTCGCAATGTGCAAAACACATGGCAGGCGTGTGGAGACGCTGAAAATAGCCCTTGGATGCGTATGTTCAGCAATGCAAGACGTTTTATTGGTTAGTATCTTTTGAATCAATAAATTGTTAAATAAGTGTCTATTAGGTAATCAGTTTTTTAATAAGTACAAATTAAACTTAATAAATGGGGTAGAAAATAATGAGCATTAAATTTTTTAAAATGTTGTTGGCAGTAGTGGTTTTGGGTTTTTCTATCAATACAATGGCGGCAACACAGCTTACCGATGATCAATCTGTAGAATTTACTGATGCGGTTGGTAAGGGCGATATGAAAGTAATCAAAAAATACATTGAAAGCGGTGTGGATGTAAACGCCACTTACTTTGCATGGTCTCCAGTGCAAATGGCAGCTACTAAGGGTCAATTTGAAGCAGTTAAGTATTTAGCTGAAAAAGGTGCCAATTTAAACTATCAGCATCCAATGACAAAAATGACTGCCTTCCATTTAGCAGCTTATGATGGTTATGATAAAGTTGTTAAGTATTTGGCTGCACATGGTGCTGATGTAAATATCAAAATGCGTGCTGATGTTGATATTATTCGTGTGGTACGTGACACTGGTAACACTAAAATGGTTGATTTACTAACATCTTTAGGTGTTAAAAATGATGGCTGCCAAGACGAGAAATGCTTGTAATAACATAAGTCATTCTAGATGTAACATTTTTAAGTCTCTATAAACTAAGATCAATTTTTTTAGAGTACCAACTTTGAAAATTCTTTGTATTCTTACGTTTTTCATGTTCACAGTTATTGGGCTTTTTAGTCCAATAACTGTAAATGCTGAAACTCCCAGTACTGATTCAACAGCAGTTGATTCAATAAATACTAATTTAATAATCACTCCAGCCATATTGTTACACACTAGAAGCTTAGCCGCGTCATGTGCGGCATGTCATGGCACTAACGGTAATAATGTCAGTAATACGGCAAAACTTGCAGGCATAGATAAGGCAGATTTTCTTGCAAAAATGATTGCATTTAAGTCAGGTGAGCGTGCCGCAACGGTAATGCATCACCATGCAAAAGGCCTAAGTTTGCAGGAAATAAATAATTTAGCAGACTATTTCACAAATCAAGCCATTCATCCGCAGGCAGTCTTAATGCCAGAGAATTTATCGGCAACCGCTACAAATTAATCATTACTATTAATTAAGCCAAATCAATCATGCATATAAATCGCCGTAATTTTGTGAAGTTAGCTAGTTATGGTCTTGGTTTAAGCTTAGTCAATACCAGCTTTAGTGCGTTTGCTAGGGCTAGCAAGCCACCTATTGGTCGGGTGGTCATTATCGGTGGTGGTTATGCTGGAGCCGCTGCTGCTAAATATTTACGCATGTGGAGTTTGGGCGGTATTGAAGTGGTTGTGGTGGAAAAAAATAAGCAATTCGTTTCTTGTCCTCTGAGTAACTTAGTTCTTGGCGGCAGTAAAACAGTTAACGATTTAACCTTTGGCTATGATGCGTTAAAAGCAAATCATGGCATTAAATGGGTGCAAGATGAAGTAACTGCTATTGATGTGACAGCAAAAAAAATCACAATGTTGCGCGGCAGTTTGAGCTACGATAGATTGATTATCGCACCTGGTGTTGATTTTATTTATGATGATTTGCCTATTTTGCCGATGTTGGCTAGCGCCGAAGCACAACAGCAAGTACCTCACGCTTGGAAGGCTGGTTGGCAAACAGTCAATCTGCATCAGCAATTAGCGGCAATGACTGATGGCGGTGCTTTTGTAATGAACGTGCCTAAAGCGCCATACCGTTGCCCGCCAGGGCCTTACGAGCGCGCTGCACAAGTGGCTTTTTATCTGAAAAATAATAAGCCAAAATCCAAAGTCATCGTGCTGGATGCCAATGCAGAAATAATCTCAAAAAAAGGTTTGTTTACCAAAGTATTCAATGAAATGTATGCAGGCATTATTGATTATCGACCAAATAATACTTTGGTTGATATCGACCTTGCGACTAAAACCGTTAAAACAGAATTCGACACTGTTCGCGCCGATGTGCTTAATATTATTCCTCCGCAACGTGCAGGTAAGCCTGCGCAAATGACCACGATTAACGGTCAGCTTGTTGGGCTTAATAATATTGATAAGCGTTGGTGTGAAGTTGATTTTTTAACATATGAATCTAAATTAGCGGCGAACGTACACGTGATTGGTGACGCGGTTTCTGCTGCATTGCCTAAATCTGCACACATGGCTTCTAACCAAGCAAAAATCTGCGCAAATGCGATAGTGCAGTTAATGGCAGGCCAAGCGCCTGATGCAGAGCCTGTGTTTGCCAATACATGTTATAGCTATGTCACGGATAAATCTGCCATGCATGTAGCCAATGTCTATCGCTATGATGCAATAAAAAAAATCATGGTGCCAGCTGAGGGCGGTGGTGTTTCTGCCAGTCCAAGCGAAAAAGAGGGCACTTATGCGATTGCCTGGGCGCAAAATATCTGGGCGGATACTCTGACTTAGTCATCGGGCTGCAGATGTGTCTGTCAGCGAAATTTAATATGCCAAATATTGTTTTAATTATAGGTAGTGCTCCAAATGCAATAACAGCGAGTGAATGGCGTAAAAGTACTTTTCGCAACATAGTAGCTATTAATAATGCATGGAAAGTACGAGGTGATTGGGATTATTTAATTCATCCTGAAGACTTTCCTGTAGCCAATAGACCGCAAGCAGTATCTGCTAAGCAAAAAATTATTACCTCCGATGAATATGTGCCAATCCAAAATTCCTATGGTGGTTTTGTTTATGCGGGCGGCACCATGGCATTTACAGCGGCTTACTGGGCTTTGGGGGCATTAAAGCCGGACATATTGGCTTTTATAGGCTGTGATATGGTTTACCCAAGCACAGGTATTGCCACGCATTTTTATGGAACAGGTGCTGCAGACCCACTTAGAGATGACATTACTTTGCAATCGTTGGAAGCTAAATCAACTAGATTATTTTATTTGGCAGCACAACAGCAATGCCTGTGTTTGAACCTATCAACGGCTGACCAATCTAGAATGGTGTTTCCGCGAGTTTCTATTGAAGCGCTTGAGCAGTTTAAACAACAAGATTATCAGCAGCATACTGAGCTTGTTAGTCAAATGTTTGATTTAACACCGATTGAACTAGCAATGCAGCGTGAGCAGGCTTATGCGTTTTACGTAGAATCGGGTCGCTACTGGGAGAATTTAGAGGCTATTTGCGCTGCAAAACTTTCTGACTTAGATGGTTTATGGCTAAACGGACTAGTTTCTGGACATAGCGTCCCAATATATAAGTGAATTAATTCTGAGTCAGGAGATTGTTATGAAGTTTACGATTAGGAACGTTAGCAGCTTATTAGTTGCCATGCTTGCTATCACCACCAATAGCCAAGCCGCAGAGTCTCAAGCAAAGACCTTGCTATATATCAGCCCAAATGATTACAACTACAGCGTGCGTTTATTACATCCTTACTATAATTACTGGTTTGAGCAAGGGCCATTAATTGAGCCCGTTGCTTTAGCAGCACTTAAAGACAAATTTGTTGATGTGGGCTTATGTAAAGCCAATGAAACGGCTGATACGATTATTAAAATTAAACCACATCTATTTTATAATCCGCAATTACAGGTTTATCACAGCAAGATTGTAGCCACAGTTTATTCAGGGAACGGCCATTTGTATGGTACTTATGTCGGCGAGGCGCAACAACAAGGTTTTATTAGTGTTGATATCGCGACTAAATCACATATCACTAAAGCTTATGCTGCGGCTATGCAGCAATTAATGACGAAGTTGCCGTTAAATCAGCCCGCTGTTGAAGCTAAGCTTGATACCAAGTTAACTTGCGCTATGATAGGCGCACAAGGCGAGGCTAGAGTAAATTTGTTTTGAAAAAAGTTTTAATAAAGTGTTAGTTCTAGTTAAGTAGAACATGAACAATCTTGAACGTTATATTTATATTTAAGGTCACCCGCTTAGCTATTTGTTATGATGGTAGTCAGCTTATTGTAATAACTAGTATCAAGAATTATGCTGTCGGCCATTTAAACTCGTAGCAATTTAATTGATTAAAATTTAAACCGCAAAATTTGAAAGCATATTATGCAAAAAAAACTTCTAGTCAGTGTCTTTATGCTAGCTTTAACCAGCGTAGCTTGCGTTAAACAAGTTAAACCTAACCAGCCTGCAATGCACAAAATTAGCGGCTTAAAAATGCCCGAGTCAGTGGTGCAGGCAAAAGATGGCAAAATTTACGTGTCTGAAATTAACGGCTTTGGCCAAGATGGCGATGGTCAAATTACTGTGATTGAAAATGGTCAGGCCACTATCTTGGTGAAAGGGTTAGATGACCCCAAAGGGCTGGCGATTATTGGCCAATCTTTATATGTGGCAGATAATAAGCGCGTGTTAAAAGTTGACTTGACTGGTGCTAAAAAAGCTCAAGTACAAGTGTTCGCTGCTGCTACAGCCTTTCCTGATATGCCTCTATTTTTGAATGACCTAGAACCAGATATCGCTGGAAACTTATATGTCAGCGATAGCGGTGATCTTAAAGGCGTAGGCGGAGCTATCTATAAAATAAACCCGCAAGGTAAAGTTACATTAGTCATTAATAGCCAACAAGATGCGCGCATATTAGCGCCTAATGGCTTGCTGATGGACGATTCTGGCGACGTGCTAATGGAAGTAGATTTTGTTTCAGGTATTTTATACAGCTACAACATGAAAACCAAAGTGCTTAACGATGTGGCTGAAGGTTTTGGTGGTGGCGATGGTTTAGTGCATCATAGTAACGGTAGCATGTTCGTAAGTGACTGGAAAAATGGCAGAGTCTTCAGCATAAATCTTGCAGGTGAAGTGAAAGAAATTAAATCAGGTTACCAATCTGCCGCGGATATAGCACTGACGAAAGATGAAAAAACACTGATGGTGCCAGATATGAAAGCGGGCGAATTAGATTTTATTTCTTTGCAATAATTGACGACATTACACTAAGTCCAATAGCCGTTATATTCCATAATGATTTCGCCCAGCTTAACTTTAGAACTCCGACAATTAAGCCTAGATTTATTGGTGGAAACTAGTCCAGCAATTAAGGCTAAGGCAATTTCTGCGTTAGCTCTGGCTTGGCTAAATGGTGAAATTAGCTTAGATGCTAAGCCGATAATTAGCACAAAGGCTAACCTTCCTGGCATACCAGAAAAGCCGACCTTAATTGCCCCTTTGTTGGTTAAACGTCGCGCCATGAATACTGTTGAAGGTCGAGCCGCCTTGGTGCATGCACTGGCGCATATAGAATTTAATGCCATTAATTTGGCCTTGGATGCGATATGGCGCTTTAACGATATGCCTAGGCAATATTATGCTGATTGGCTGAAAGTTGCCGCTGAAGAGGCGCATCATTTCAGCTTGTTGAATAGCCATTTGCAATATTTGGGTTTTAATTATGGTGATTTTGACGCCCATAATAGCTTATGGGAAATGGTAGATAAAACCAAAGGTGATGTGTTGGCACGCATGGCTTTAGTACCGCGTACAATGGAAGCGCGTGGTTTAGATGCCTTACCAGCTTTGCGCGCAAAACTCGCTCAAGCAGGTGATATGCGAGCGGCGGAGATCTTAGATATTACTTTACGTGACGAAATCGGCCATGTATCGATTGGTAATTATTGGTTTAATTACCTGTGCGAGCAAAAAGGCTTAGAAGCATTGAGTACTTTTGTAAAGTTGTGCAACGAGTATGTAGCACCCAAGTTACGCGGGCCTTTCAATTTAGAAGCACGGCGTGCTGCAGGGTTCACTGAAGCAGAATTAGTTCAATTAGCGGCAATTACGTAGTTAGTAAACCAATTACGTAGTTAGTAAACCAATTACGTAGTTAGTAAACCAATTACACCGTCTAATCCCACGTGATTAAGCGCGTAAGTAGCCTGTGCTTGCACGATTGGTTTTGCGTGATAGGCAATGCCAATGCCGGCGGCTGACATCATTTTCAAATCATTCGCACCATCACCAATAGCAATTGTTTGTGCAACCGTTAGCCCTAAATTATCCCGTAATTTGATTAATTCATTGGCTTTGGTTTGGGCGTCGACAATAGCGCCTAGAATATTGCCCGTCAGCTTTCCGTCAATAATTTCTAAACTGTTGGAAACGGCATAATCTAAACCCAGCATGGCTTTTACGCGATCAGCAAAAAAGGTAAATCCGCCAGAAACCAGCAATGTTGTGATGTTGTTTTTCTTACATGTGGCTATCCACTCAACGGCTCCAGGGTTCAATGCCAGACGCTCATTTAAAACACGCATTAGGTCTGATTCATTTAAGCCCTTAAGCAAGGCTACGCGCTCACGCAAACTTTGTGCAAAGTCTAGTTCACCCTGCATTGCTCGTTCGGTAATGGCCGCTACTTGTGGTTTAAGACCAACCATGTCGGCAATTTCATCTATGCACTCAATGCTGATTAGTGTCGAGTCCATGTCCATGACGCATAAGCCAAACTTTTTGATGGTTTGTGTATCTTCTACGTAAGCGCAATCAATATGCTGTTCAGCACAAAAACGTTGAATTTCTGCTGATAAGGATGTTTGATTCGCCAAGTAATAAGCGTATTGGGCAGTTTGTACAAATTGCACGCTGGTATTACATAATTGATGTATGTGCGCTAAATGGGAATAGCTAATGGCCGAACCTTGAATAACTAGACGCATGACTTTTAATTTCGATAAAAAATAGGATTATACACTTAGCCTGTTTTGCGCCACATAAACTAAACACTAATTAATTAAAGCCTATACACAGCACAAAACCCATAAGAAAAGTAGGGTAAAACGTAAGCCAGTGCTAGCGCATTTGCCTGAATTGCGCGAAAATGTGAGTAATCATTAATTAGAGTCTTGTTCTTATGAATTTGCATGAATATCAAGCTAAAACCTTGCTACAAAAATACGGTATTCCTGTGCCGCGTGGACAAGTCATCTCTGTTGCTAAACAGACGCCTGCGGTGACCTCTGAAATCGATAGCAATGCTTGGGTAGTCAAAGCGCAAGTGCATGCAGGTGGTCGCGGTAAAGCTGGTGGCGTTAAAGTCGTTAAGTCTACCGAAGAAGCGCAAAATGTAGCGAGTGAGTTGTTAGGCAAAACCTTGGTAACCTACCAAAACGCGCCTGATGGACAACCTGTGAACCAAGTGTTGATTGAAGAAACATTGCCAATTGCACGTGAGCTGTATTTATCCATGTTAGTGGATAGAACGCTAGAGCGCGTTGTAGTTGTGGCTTCTAGCGCAGGCGGCATGGATATTGAAGAGATTGCCCACACTAGTCCTGAAAAAATATTACAAGAAGTGTGTAGTCCATTAAATGGCTTGGTCGATTATCAAGCGCGAAATTTAGCCTTTAAATTAGATTTGGTTGGCGAGCAAGTGGCAGCGTTTACTAAAATACTTAAAGGCTTGTATCGTTTATTTAAAGAAAATGATTTGGCTTTACTGGAAATTAACCCATTAGTGGTAACCACCGATGGCAAGTTATTTGCCTTAGACTGCAAAATGAGTGTGGATGATAACGCGCTATATCGCCAAAAAGCGTTGGCAGAACAACGTGACTGGTCACAAGAAGATAGTAAAGAAGCCATTGCCCATCACGCAGGCTTAAATTACATTGCACTTAACGGTAATATTGGTTGTATGGTGAATGGTGCAGGGCTTGCAATGGCTACCATGGATTTAATTAAATTACATGGCGGCGCACCGGCTAACTTTTTAGATGTAGGCGGCGGTGCAACGGCTGAAACCGTGACTAAAGCCTTCAAAATTATTTTAGCTGACACCAATGTTAAAGCTATTTTAGTCAACATTTTTGGTGGCATCATGCGCTGTGACATTATTGCAGAAGGTATTATTACCGCAGTAAAAGATGTCGGTATGCAAATTCCAGTGATCGTGCGTTTAGAAGGAACGAATGTGGAACTAGGTAAAACCATGTTGCAAACTAGTGGGCTGAATATTATTTCAGCGGATGGCTTAACAGATGCTGCTGTGCAAGCGGTGAAGGCAGTAGCAGTATGAGTATATTAGTCAACAAAAACACCAAAGTGTTATGCCAAGGATTTACTGGCAAACAAGGCACATTTCACTCTGAACAAGCGCTTGCCTATGGCACAAAAATGGTCGGTGGGGTAACGCCAGGTAAGGGTGGTTTGGTACATTTAGGTTTGCCGGTATTTAATACTATGCGTGATGCAGTGCGTTTAACCGGCGCTAATGCCAGTGTAATTTACGTACCACCGGCATTTGCTGCGGATTCTATTTTAGAAGCCTGTGATGCCGGTATAGATTTGATTATTTGTATTACTGAAGGCATTCCAGTGTTGGATATGCTGAATGTAAAAGCGGCTTTAAAAGCGAACGGTGCGCGTTTGGTTGGGCCAAACTGTCCTGGCGTGATTACGCCGGATGAATGCAAAATTGGCATTATGCCGGGCAGTATTCATTTGCGCGGTAAAGTCGGTATTGTCTCACGCTCTGGCACACTTACTTATGAGGCAGTGCATCAAACTACCGCTTTAAAACTAGGCCAAAGTACTTGCGTAGGAATAGGCGGCGACCCGATTAAAGGCTTGAATTTTATCGAGTGTTTGCAAATGTTTGAAGCGGACGATGAAACTGAAGCTATTATTATGGTCGGTGAAATCGGCGGTTCTGATGAAGAGGCGGCCGCCGAATATATCAAAAGTCATATCAGCAAACCAGTGGCGGCTTATATTGCAGGTCAAACAGCGCCAGCTGGCAAGCGTATGGGGCATGCTGGTGCCATTATTTCAGGCGGTAGCGGCAAGGCGTCTGACAAAATTCGCGCCTTAGAATTGGCTGGTGCAG
>JBEDKX010000026.1:0-9991 GCA_041171965.1 Pseudomonadota bacterium
GCAATAGCATCAATTAGCACCTAACTAAAAAGTAAGTTGAGATAAAAATGACTAACGAAATCACTTCAACAAGTATGGACATCCATGAAATACTGGATCATTTACCGCACCGTTACCCATTTGTGCTGGTAGATCGCGTCCTGTCTATGGAATTGGGCAAAGAAATTACCGCGATTAAAAATGTGACAATCAATGAACCATTTTTCCCCGGACATTTTCCATATCATCCAGTGATGCCTGGTGTGTTGATTGTTGAGGCGATGGCTCAGGCTGCGGCCATTTTGTCTTTCAAAACCATGAACGTTAAGCCTAGCGATGATTCAGTTTACTATTTTGCTGGCATTGATAACGCGCGATTTAAAAAACCAGTTTCGCCTGGTGACCAAATTGTGCTTAACGTTAAAATTGACCGTATTTTAAAAGGCATCTGGAAATATTCTGGTGTCGCTCGAGTTGATGGCGCTATTGTTGCCGAAGCACAAATGATGTGCATATTAAAAGCAATCGATAAAAAAGAGAAGTAGGCAATGTTAGTAGCAAGAATTCACCCAACGGCAATTATCGATGCGACGGCAGAGTTAGATTCCAGTGTAGAAGTAGGCCCTTTTTCCATTATCGGCGCCAACGTTAAAATTGATGCTGGTACGCGCGTTGCCGGTCATGTCATGATTAATGGCCCGACCCATATTGGTAAAAATAATCATATTTTTCAGTATTCTTCACTTGGTGAGGCGCCACAAGATAAAAAGTATAATGGTGAGCCAACTTTATTAGAAATTGGTGATAACAATACAATTCGCGAGTTTTGTACTTTTAACCGTGGCACTGTTCAAGATAAAAACACCACTAAGATAGGCAACGATAATTGGATTATGGCTTATGTGCACATCGCACATGACAGTCAGATCGGTAATCACACTATTCTAGCCAATAACTCTTCTTTGGCGGGTCATGTAGATATAGACGATTATGCTATTTTAGGCGGATTTACGCTTATCCATCAATTTTGTAAAATTGGATCACATGTAATCACGGCTGTCGGTTCAGTGGTGTTTAAAGATATTCCGCCTTACGTAATGGCTGCCGGTTACGATGGAAAGCCACACGGAATTAATGCTGAGGGCCTCAAACGTAGAGGATTCAGCCCTGAAAGTATTTTACAAATCAAACGTGCGTACAAAGCCTTATATCGTAATGGACTGTCTTTAGAAGAAGCTAAGATCGAACTTGCTAGCATGCAAAAAAACACGCCAGAAATTAGTTTGCTGACAGAATTTCTTAGCAAATCTACTCGCGGTATCGTTCGCTAGGTTATCTGTATGCTTAGAATTGGGATTGTGGCGGGTGAAGCCTCCGGTGATTTGCTTGGCAGTCATCTTATGCAGGCATTAAAGCAAAAGCGTGCAGATATCGAATTTGTCGGTATCGCTGGCCCTAAGATGATCAGCGAAGGGGCGCAGTCGCTATTTCCGATTGAACGCTTGTCTGTGCGTGGTTATATTGAAGTCGTTAAACATTTATTCGGTTTACTTAGGCTACGTCGCCAGCTACTGAATCATTTTTTAAACAATCGTTTAGACTTATTCATTGGAATTGACGCCCCAGATTTCAATTTTTGGCTAGAAAAAAAGCTTAAAAATAAAGGCATTAAAACCATACATTATGTCAGTCCTTCTATTTGGGCTTGGCGTAAAAATAGGCTAAAAAAAATCAAACGTGCGGTGACGCACATGTTGGCCTTATTTCCGTTTGAGCCGGCATTGTATGAAAAAGCACGCATTCCTGTCACTTATGTTGGACATCCATTGGCCGATATGTTGCCCATGGTACCTGACGTTGCGGCCGCACGCTTGGCACTAAAATTAAATTCTAGCGCATTGGTTGTGGCTATGTTGCCAGGCAGCAGGCAAAGTGAAGTGCAGCAGCATGCTGAATTGTTTGTTAAAACGGCCAAGCTAATCTATAGAGAACAGCCTAATGCGATTTTTTTAGTGCCTTTAATAACACGTGAGACACGCCAAATATTTGAATTGGCGATTTTTCACGAAGAAGCTAGTTTGCCTATACAAATATTGTTTGGCCATGCACATGAGGCGATGGAAGCGGCTGATGTCATTATTGTCGCTTCTGGTACGGCAACACTTGAAGCGGCTTTGTTGAAAAAGCCGATGGTGATTACCTATCGCATGTCTAATTTAAGCTGGAAAATACTTAAGCGTATGCGTCTGCAACCCTATGTAGGCTTGCCAAATATCTTAGCTGGTAAATTTGTTGTGCCTGAATTGCTGCAAGATGATTCAACTCCAGAAAAACTAGCTGACGCTGCATTAAAATTGCTAGTTGATACTGATTATGCTGCCGAAATTAAAGCTGAATTTATAAAAATTCACCACAGTTTGCAGCAAAATACCGCTGAAAAAGCGGCTGTCGCCATACTGGCACATTTGTCATAATTATTCTAAACACGCTTAAACATCAATGGCATTAACCTTAATTTGTGGCGTAGATGAAGCTGGTCGCGGACCATTGGCTGGTGCGGTGTATGCCGCTGCGGTAATTTTAAATCCTGAATCGCCAATATCAGGTCTTGCTGATTCAAAAAAACTATCTGAAAAAAAACGTGATTTATTAAGTATTGAAATCAAGCAGCACGCATTAGCTTGGGTAATTGACGATATTAATATTCTGCAAGCCAGTTTATTAGCGATGAAACGCGCGATTGAACTACTTCAGCAGCAATTTAATAGTGCGTTAAATTCAGCTGAAATATTTGTCCAAGTCGATGGTAATAAGTGTCCTAAAATAGACTTGCCATGTGAAGCAATCGTGCAGGGCGATAGTAAAGTGCAGGCTATTTCAGCCGCGTCTATTTTGGCTAAAGTGGCGCGTGATCATGAGTTATATGCTTTGGATAAGGAATATCCGAACTATGGATTTGCCAAGCATAAAGGTTACCCAACTGCCTTTCATCTGGAGAAGCTGGCTTTACATGGCGTTTCGCCCATACACAGACTTAGTTATGCGCCCGTTAAAAAAATAATGTTGCTTAACTTGAGTGCAAAAGACTAAGTCAGAAACTAGGCCAGTAATAAAAATACTGTTGGCCGTTTATGCAGCTCTGGCAGTGGGTTTTTTTTCCAGCTGGCAATCGTTTTTGTGATAATCATTTCAGTGCTTAAGCTGATATCACAAGCCACACACAGTCTAGTATTAGGCTGACATACCGCTAAAATCGCCTCTAACATGTGCTGGTTACGATAAGGCGTTTCAATGAATAGTTGTGTTTCTTTGTGGCTCAAAGAACGTTTTTCAATCTCTTTAAGTTTCTGGTTACGCAAAGCTTTGTCGATAGGCAGATAGCCTAAGAAAGCGAACTGCTGGCCATTAAGACCTGAAGCCATTAAGCTTAATACGATAGAACTTGGCCCGACAAATGGCACAACACGAACGCCTTTTTGGTGCGCTAACTCAACCAGCTTAGCCCCTGGATCAGCAATACCTGGGCAGCCTGCATCGCTCATTAGGCCAACATCTTTACCAGCTAATAACGGTGCTAATAAGCCCGCTACATCTTTATCTTCAGTATGTTCATTGAGTAAGTTTAACGTTAACTCACGTACAGGCTTAATGGTTTTAATAGTACTTAGAAAATGGCGTGCTGACTTTTCACTTTCAACCACAAAGGTATCGAGTTGTTGAGCAATACTAAGCACATCGGCCGGTAGCACTTTGCTAATATTGTCGTCTCCAAGTGTGACTGGGATTAAATATAAGGTTCCAAATTTCACAAATTCCCTAACTTTTGATGAGCTAATAGTAGATTTATTAGCGATTTTACCGATGGTGTCATTACTTATTTATATTCACAATAAGTTGGCTTAGATTTAACTTCGCCAGCTGTAAGGCTTATATTACATTTACACCTTCATTAAATAGCATGCTGACCAGCTTGATGAGCGGTAAACCAATAAGCGCATTCGGATCATCGCCGGTCATTTTTTCTATGATGGCGATGCCCAAACCTTCTGATTTTGCGCTACCTGCACATTGATACGGTTGCTCTTTAATCAAGTAACTTTCAATCTGTGCGTCGCTTAAATCTCTAAATGTCACAACATAAGGAACAACCTCGGCCTGCATATTGAGGGTAAGTGGGTTGTATAGGCATAAGGCACTATGAAAAACCACTTCTCGGCCTCGCATTAGGCGTAATTGCTTGGTGGCATTCTCATGCGTTAGCGGCTTGCCTAGTTGTATATTATCTAAGGTTGCCACTTGATCACAGCCGATAATCAGCGCATTAGGATTATCTAACGCCACTTTTTTAGCTTTAACTTGGGCTAATCTTAAGGCCGTTTCTTGGGGTAGTTCGTGTGCTAACGCGCTTTCATCTACGTCTGGCGTGACGCAACTAAATGGTAATTGCAAGCGTGTTAATAACTCACGTCGATAAACGGATGAAGAAGCTAGGATTAGATTTGCATGCATATTTTTGGCTAAATTGTGTGAATAAAAAAAGCCGACATAAAAGTGCTGTCGGCTAATGATTTATATCGCTAATCGATTATTCAGGTTGAATTTCAAGCAAGGATTCGTCAGGCGTAACCGTATCGCCTTTAATCACGTGTATCGCTACGACGACGCCCGAAGTTGCTGCTTGTATTTCATTCTCCATTTTCATCGCTTCGATGACCAAAACACCATCGCCAGCGTTTACTTTATCGCCCACATTTACTTTAACCGCAACCACTGTGCCTGGCATTGAAGTTGTTACATGTCCGGCATGAGATGGGCGAGGGCGCCCAGCACTATTTTTGCTGGTTACTGCTTTCTTTTGACCGTTGCTACTGCCATTGCCAGACACTTCGATCTCACCTAAAGTTTCTACAATGACTTCTTCCGCAATACCGTCAATAGACACATAGAACGGACGTTTTTCTTCACCGGCATGACCGCTGCCGGGCAAATTAATATGGAAAGTTTCGCCATGTAAGGTCACTTTAAATTCACTAGGCGCAAAACGTGACGATGAAGCATTGACTGCCGCTTTATCTAATAGCGCTTCTGGCACTAATGAACCTGCGTTACGTTCCTGTAAGTAGGTTTTGCCAATGTCTGGAAACATTGCGTAGGTCAGTACGTCTTCTTCAGATTGTGCAAAGCGCTCAGAGTCGCTAGTCAATCTTGCCATTTCTGCTTCTAATAAGTCAGCAGGGCGGCAAGTGATGGGCTCTGCATCACCAATCGCCAGCTTTTTAACTTCAGGACAAACCGCGCTTGGTGATTTGCCATATTGGCCTAAAAAGTAGTTTTTAACTTCATTGGTAATAGATTTATACCGCTGACCTGTCATCACATTTAATACGGCTTGTGTACCGACAATTTGTGAAGTTGGTGTTACCAGCGGAATGTAGCCTAGATCTTTACGCACTAATGGAATTTCAGCTAATACTTCATCCATACGATGCAGCGCGCCTTGCTCTTTAAGTTGATTGCTAAGGTTTGAAATCATGCCGCCTGGTACTTGGTTGATTAGCACACGTGAGTCTACGCCTGAAAATTCACTTTCAAACTGCCAGTATTTTTTACGCACATCACGGAAATACGCAGTCACTTCTTGTACCGCAGCAATGTCTAAACCTGTATCAAATTCAGTGCCTTGTAAGGCCGCAATCATGCTTTCTGTAGTTGGGTGGCTAGCACCTTCTGAGAACGCTGCGCTGCAAGTATCTATCATTAAAGCGCCATTCTCAAGCGCGCGTAACAAATTCATACTCGCTAAACCACTGGTTGCATGGGTGTGCATATGAATCGGTAAATTTATATTGGCGCGTAAGGCTTTAACCAGCTCAATAGTGGCTTGTGGTGTCAGTAAACCAGCCATATCTTTAATTGCAATGGTATCTGAGCCCATGGCTTCAAGCTCTTTAGCAATACCCACAAAGTGCGCTACATCGTGCACTGGGCTGGTAGTGTAGCTAATGGTACCTTCAGCATGTTTGCCGGCTTTTTTGACGGCTTCTACAGAAACTTGTAGGTTACGCGTGTCGTTTAAAGCGTCAAAAATACGAAATACGTCTACGCCATTATCAGCTGATTTTTGCACAAAGGCACGTACCACATCATCAGAATAATGACGGTAGCCGAGCAGATTTTGACCGCGTAACAACATTTGTATGCGCGTGTTAGGCAAAGCTTTACGTAAGGTTTTTAAGCGTTCCCAAGGATCTTCTTTTAAATATCGCACGCAGGCATCGAACGTTGCGCCGCCCCATGCTTCTAATGACCAAAAACCAATGGCGTCTAATTTGGCGCATATTGGCAACATATCTTCAGTACGCATACGCGTCGCAATGTGGCATTGATGCCCGTCGCGTAAGACTAGTTCGGTGACATGTACTTTTGGTTTTTGGGTCATAATTTAACTCTTTACTTTAATGGGGGTGTTCAATTAATTGGTATGTTCAATGAATTGTTTTTATTCGTTATTTTTAAAAATTATTATTGGACGTGATTATTTTATGTCCTAAGTATTAAATGCCTTCATGTGCAGCAATCGCCGCTGAAATTGCAGCCGCAATCATTTCTGGTGGAATTTCATTCTTATAATTAGTTAATTCAGGATGCGATTCTACAAAGCTAGTATTGAAGTCGGCATTTCGAAAATCTTCATGCTTTAAAATTTCTTGATAATATGGAATGGTCGTTTTTACGCCATAAATTAACATATCATCTAAAGCTCGGCGACCGCGTTCAATTACGCTATCCCAATCTAATGCCCAAACCGTAAGCTTTGCGCACATAGAATCATAATAAGGCGGAATCACATAACCGCTGTAAATCGCCGCATCCATACGCACGCCAGGTCCACCGGGGGCGTAGTAGCGAGTGATTTTACCGAAACTCGGTAGAAAGTCATTTTTAGGATCTTCCGCATTAATACGAAATTCCATGGCGTAGCCTCTAAACTGCACATCTTTTTGCTCGTATTGCAGTGGTAAGCCGTAAGCAACGCGGATTTGCTCTTGTACGATATCAATGCCGGTAATGGTTTCTGTCACAGTATGCTCAACTTGCAAGCGAGTGTTCATTTCCATAAAGTAGAATGTGTTGTCAGAATCTAACAAAAACTCTACTGTTCCAGCGTTTTCATAACCAACGGCTTTGGCTGCTTTTACCGCTAAGCCGCCAATATAATCACGTTGTGCTTGGCTAAGTTGTGGGGAAGGGGCTATTTCAATCAGTTTTTGATTGCGACGCTGTATTGAGCAGTCGCGCTCAAATAGGTGAATCACATTGCCTTCAGAGTCACCTAAAATTTGTACTTCAATATGGCGCGGGTTCACTACACATTTTTCTAAAAACACTTCAGGCTTACCAAACGCCTTGCTGGCTTCAGAAATCACGCGGTCATAATTACTTAAAAGCTCTTTTTCGCTATCACAACGACGAATACCACGACCGCCGCCGCCATTAGTGGCTTTCAGCATCACTGGATAGCCAATCTTAGCAGCTAAAACTACCGCTTCATCAAGATTAGCTAAGTTGCCGTCACTACCTGGCGTGCAAGGTATGCCCGCGTTAGTCATAGCATTTCTAGCTTGAATTTTATCGCCCATTTGGCGAATGACACTGGCATTCGGGCCAATAAACTTAACGCCACGGCGCTCGCAGATTTCAGCTAATTCAGGATTTTCTGATAAAAAACCATAGCCTGGATGCAAAGCATCACAGCCAGAGGCTACCGCTAAATTGACAATATTATGTGCATTTAAGTAGCCGGCTACCGGGTCGGCGCCAATGTTATAAGCTTCATCGGCTTTTTTAACATGTAAGGCTTGACGATCAGCATCCGCATAAATCGCAACAGACTTAATACCCATTTCTGAGCAAGCGCGTACAATACGCACTGCGATTTCACCACGATTAGCTACAAGAATTTTTTTGAACACGCTGCAAGCCTTAATTATTCACACAAACCCAGCAATTGTAACATGGGCATGCTTAGAGCTAAATCCCCATAGTTCAATTTTAATCACAAATTTAGAACATTAAATATGACTAACCAACCATTTTTTATCGACAACGTTGCTTTTGCAAAGAAAAACGAGCACCTTGCCGGCGATTTATCGCTTGCAGACTGCTCAAGACTCAATGAATTGTTGATTCATTCTGCTGAAAATTCAAAGGCTATTAGTCGCCCAGCAGGCACTATTAGTTATCAACTGCAAGGTAAGACGGATGCGGCTGGCCAGCAACTTTTAGATCTTTCTATTGCAACAAATCTGACCACAACTTGCCAGCGTTGTTTGAATGAAATGCCGCTTAAATTATCATTAAATTTCCACTATTTAATTGGTGATATTAGCGATACGGATATTGAGGCGGGCGATGTGGATAGTGCAGATGACTTAGATATGCAACAGGCTAGCCAAACCATGGATATTGTGGCTTTAATAGAAGATGAGATTATTATGGCGATGCCGATAGCCTCTATACATAAAGAAGACTGCGGCGAAATTATTACGCAAAGTGGCGAAAAGCCAAACCCGTTTGCCGTGTTAAAAGGCTTAATTAAGTCTTAAGATGTCAATTAGGGCTGACAAAGTGCTTGCTTTACATTATAATTGTCGACTAGCAATTTAACGTAGTCTTAAATTAGTGATGGATTGTTGTCAACAGTGCGTCAGTTTGTATGTAATTGAGATGATGTTTTAATCATTTTATTGGAGTTTATTATGGCAGTTCAGCAAAACAAAAAGTCACCATCAAAACGTGGTATGCACCGTTCACATGACTTTTTAGTCAATCCACCTTTAGCAGTAGAGCCAACCACTGGCGAAACGCATCTACGTCACCACATTAGCCCAAGCGGTTATTACCGTGGTCGTAAAGTAATGTCTACAAAAGGCGAATAATTTACTTCTTTAGATAGCCTCTAAAGTTTTAATATTTGTTAAGTAGTATACGAAATCATTTAACGCCGCTCCAGTATTGGTGCGGCGTTAATATTTTTACGGCACCAATGTATAACGCTGCGTAGATAATTATGCAGAATGCTGTTAATTTTCAATTTTTGTGATTAAAACCAATGGATATAACCGTCGCAATTGACGCAATGGGTGGTGATCATGGCACTCATGTCACAATACCAGCTGCACTTAAAGCGCTAGAAGCCGATAGTTCGCTCAATATTGTTTTGGTTGGATTAAGTGATGCTATCGAAGCTGAACTAAAAGCCAATAAAGCGGTTACTGGCCCACGTTTGCGTGTTCATCATGCAAGTGAACTGGTGACTATGGATGAGTCGCCACAAGGTGCGCTCAAAAATAAAAAAGATTCCTCAATGCGCGTAGCCATTAATTTGGTTAAAAGTGGTGAAGCTAATGCTTGTGTCAGTGCAGGTAATACTGGTGCGCTAATGGCCACTGCCCGCTTTGTGCTAAAAACTTTGCCTGGTATAGATCGGCCTGCCATCGCCGGTGTGTTTCCTAGCCAAAAAGGTCGAACTTATATATTGGATTTGGGTGCCAACGCTGATTGCACGGCTGAACAGTTATTGCAATTTGCCGTAATGGGTAGCATGCTGGTGTCATGTGTCGAGCATAAAGAAAATCCAACAGTGGGTTTGTTAAATATCGGTGTTGAAGATATTAAGGGTAATGAGGTCGTTAAGAAGACTGCCGAGTTATTGCGTGCCAGCCATTTGAATTTTTATGGCAATGTAGAAGGCAATGATATATTTAAAGGTACGACAGACGTTGTTGTCTGTGATGGTTTTGTCGGTAATGTTGCTCTTAAAGCCTCTGAGGGTTTAGTGCAGATGATGGGCCGTTTTCTATCTCAGGAATTTAAGCGTAACTGGCTTACCAAGTTGATGGGTTTAGCTTGTATGCCTGTGCTAAAAGCTTTTAAGAAGCGCATGGATCCTAGACGTTATAACGGTGCAAGCTTTCTAGGTTTGCGCGGTATCGTGGTGAAAAGTCATGGT
>JBEDKX010000027.1:0-7326 GCA_041171965.1 Pseudomonadota bacterium
GCGGCGGTGATGTCGGCCCAAGTTCAGGCTGATCTGGATGCCAAGGTGCAAGCGACCGAAGCAAAATTGACCGCCATCGAACAATCCGCCCAAGCTTATTGGGAAGCCAACCAGTCATTTGCCGCCTCTGAAACTTCTGATAAACCAAAATACTATTGTTTATCTATGTTTCCGTATCCATCTGGCCGCCTACACATGGGCCATGTACGCAACTACACTATTGGAGACGTATTGAGCCGCTTTCATAAAATGAAGGGCTTTAACGTGATGCAGCCTATGGGTTGGGATGCGTTCGGCTTACCGGCTGAAAATGCGGCGATTAAGCATGAAACCGCGCCAGCTAAGTGGACTTATGAAAACATAGAGCATATGAAAACGCAGCTTAAGCAATTAGGTTTAGGCGTAGATTGGAACCGTGAAATTGCCACTTGTAAGCCAGAATACTACAAATGGGAACAGTGGCTATTTACCGAGCTTTTCAAAAAAGGTCTAATCTACAAAAAAACGTCTACAGTGAATTGGGACCCTGTGGACGGCACTGTGCTGGCAAATGAGCAAGTAATTGATGGTCGCGGCTGGCGCAGTGGCGCGCTGGTAGAAAAGCGTGAAATTCCGCAGTATTTTATGAAAATTACCGCGTATGCCGAAGAATTGCTGAATGATTTAGATACGCTAGACGGCTGGCCTGAACAAGTAAAAACCATGCAACGTAACTGGATAGGCAAAAGCTTTGGTTGCGAAGTTGAGTTTCCGATTGTCGGCCAAACTGGCAACTTAAAAGTTTACACCACACGTCCAGATACATTAATGGGCGCGACTTACGTAGCTGTAGCGGCAGAACATGCATTGGCAACGCAAGCGGCGCAAAATAATCCAGCATTGGCTGACTTTATCGCTGAATGCAAACGCGGTAGCGTAGCAGAAGCTGATGTGGCGACTGCTGAGAAAAAAGGCATGGCGACTGGTTTATTTGTCACTCATCCATTAAATGGCGAAAAATTACCAGTTTGGGTCGCTAATTACGTATTGGCTAGTTATGGCGAAGGCGCAGTAATGGCCGTGCCTGCGCATGATGACAGAGATTTTGAGTTTGCCAATAAATATGGCTTAGCGATTAAAGCGGTCATTCAAAAAACTGACGATGACACCTTGCCGATGACTGATCATGGCATTTTGTTTAATTCCAGCACCTTTGACGGCTTGAATTTTGAGCAAGCTTCAGATGCCATTTCAGCAGCTTTAAGCGCAGATAATCTAGGCAAAAAACGCACGCAATATCGCTTACGCGATTGGGGCATTTCACGCCAGCGCTATTGGGGTTGCCCAATTCCGATTGTGCATTGCGAATGCTGTGGCGAAGTGCCGGTGCCAGCTGAGCAATTACCAGTGGTATTACCAGAAGATGTCATCATGGATGGCGTAGGTTCGCCCATTAAAAAAGATGCTAGCTTTTACGAAACTACTTGCCCAACTTGCGGCGGCAAAGCCACGCGTGAAACCGATACTTTAGATACGTTTTTTGAATCTTCTTGGTATTTTGCCCGCTACGCCAGTTTTGATAGCCACACAGCAATGGTTGATGAGCGCGCTAATTATTGGCTGCCAGTTGATCAATATGTAGGCGGCATTGAGCATGCGATTTTGCATTTACTATATGCACGTTTTTTTAATAAACTGATGCGTGATGTCGGTTTAATTAAAAATGATGAGCCATTTATCAACTTACTCACCCAAGGCATGGTACTAAAAGATGGCACTAAAATGAGTAAATCTAAAGGCAACACGGTTGATCCACAAGAGTTAATTGATAACTATGGCGCAGATACAGCTCGGCTATTTATGATGATTGCCGCGCCGCCTGAGCAAAGTGTAGAAGGGGCAAATCGCTTTCTACGCAGGCTTTGGAAGGCGGTTTATGATCATGTTAATCTTGGTGAGATTACCGCCTACACGTCAGCAGATTCTACTGAAAATTCTTCAGCAGAGTTAAACGCAGAACTTAAAAGCATTCGTTTACAGTTACACATGACAATTGAAAAAGTGGCTGATGATTATGCCCGTCGCCACAGTTTCAATACCGCAATTTCATCAGTGATGGAGTTAATGAATGCACTGACTAAAATAGAAGGCACTGATATCGCCACGCGCCAAGTACGCCAAGAAGTGCTACAAAATGTCGCGCTATTACTGTCGCCTATCGTGCCGCACATTTGTCAGGCAATGTGGGCTGAGCTTTGTCCTGCTAGCCATATTTTAGAAGTTAGCTGGCCCATGGCAGATCAATCGGCAATGGTACAAGATAGCGTAGACTATGTAATTCAGGTGAACGGTAAGCTTCGTGGTAGCATTACTGCGGCGAAAACTGAGACCAAAGAAGCACTAGAAACATTAGCGCTAGCACAACCTTTTGTGCAAAAATTCATAGAAGAACATATGACCGTGCGTAAAATTGTCGTGGTGCCGAATAAACTTATCAATATTGTGGTGGCATAGCATTGTGAATAAAAGTGCTGTTTTTAACTGTACCGTTTTGACAATGCTATTAAGGAAATTAACGATGCAAAATAGTCATACTAATCAAAACAGATTCACCAAACTTGGGCTAGGTTTAACTTTATTAGTAAGTTTAAGCCTTGCCGCCTGCGGATTTCAACTGCGCGGTGTGGCTGATTTGTCGTTTAAAACACTCTATATTCAAGGTGGCACCTTAAGTATATCTAGAGAACTGAACCAGTCACTTAAAACCAACGGCATTAAAGTCGTTAAAGAGCTTGAAGATGCCGAATTGTTGCTAGAAATGATGGGCGAAATCAATGAGAAGCGTATTTTGTCTTTAAGTGGTGGTGGTGTGGTGCGTGAATATGAATTGAATTACAGCGTAAAATTCAGAACACGTGCGCCAGCCAGCCCTACTTGGAGCACAGTACAAATGGTCCAAGCGCGTCGCGATTTTTCATATAACGATAATGCCTTACTTGGAAAATTAGATGAAGAAGCCAAGTTGGCGGCCGATATGCGTAGTGATGCAGTGCGAGAAGTGTTACGCCGATTAACGGCAATCAAGCCTGAGATTAATTAATTAGCCATGCGTCTTGCAACGGCCCAACTGGCAAGCCACTTAAAACAAGGCTTACAAGCGCTTTATGTTTTAGTGGGTGACGAACCATTAGCGCAGCGCGAAAGCCTAGATGCGATTCGTACTGCGGCACGTGCGCAGGGCTTTGATGAGCGTAATAGTTTAATGGTTGAACGCTATTTTAATTGGCAGCAAATTCAAGCTTATGGGCAATCAATCTCGCTATTTGCTAGTCGCAGATTATTGGAAATTAATATTCCAAATGGCAAACCCGGCATTGATGGCGGAAAAGCGCTACAAGCATTAGCCGATCAAGCAATTCCTGACACTTGCGTGGTGATCATTCTACCTAAATTAGAGCGCGAGGCTAAAAGTAGCGCTTGGTTTATTGCATTGGAGAAAAAAGCAGTCACGATTGCATTAGAGGAAGTGGAAGCCACGCATTTACCCAAATGGATTGCCAACCGACTCGCACAACAAGGTCAGCACACCAGCCAGCAAACATTGGAGTTTTTAGCACATCAGATAGAAGGCAATCTGCTGGCAGCCGATCAAGAAGTACAGAAGTTAGGCTTACTCTATCCACAAGGCGAGTTAAGCGACGCTATTGTGCGTGAAGCGGTACTAAATGTGTCGCGCTATGATGCTTTTCAGCTGGGTGAAGCAGTGTTGGCCGGTGATACTGAACGCACAGTGCGTATTCTGCAAGGTTTGCAAGATGAAGGCGAAAATGCAGTGGCGGTGATGAATCCGCTGATGTGGGCACTACGGCCTCTGGTACGCATTAAGCAGGCGGAAGCGCGCGGTGAGAATATAACGAATGCCATGACTAACGCACGCATTTATGGCGACAAACAAGTATTAGTCAAACGGGCGCTGGCTAGATTAAATTTGCGCCAATTAGAAGCTGCTTTACAAAAACTAGCGGATATTGACAGAACGGCTAAAGGTGTAATGTTAGGTGATGCTTGGCTGGAAATTTCTCGGCTTTGTTTTGGGCTGGCTAGAGTACGTGGGCGATAAAACACAATCAAAAATTGATATAAATATCAGCAATATTAAAAACATGGATACAAAGATCATGGATATTAGACTAATGGATATTAAGAACTACATGCAAAATATGGGTATCGAAGCCCGCAAAGCCTCGCGCTTGATGGCAAGTGCCGATACCAACATTAAGAATCAAGCACTGCTACATATTGCAGGCGCTATTTTGCGTGAAAAAACCGCCTTATTGGCAGCGAATGAATTAGATTTAGACGCTGCACGTACCAACGGTCTTGATGAAGCCATGTTGGACAGACTCACTATTAGTGAAAAATCTATCAACACCATGGTTGAAGGTTTGACGCAAATCGCCAACCTTGCTGACCCAATTGGCGAAATGACTGATTTCAAATATAGGCCTAGTGGCATACAAATAGGCAAAATGCGCGTGCCACTCGGTGTGATTGGTATTATTTATGAAGCCCGGCCAAATGTAACGGTGGACGCGGCAGGCTTATGTATTAAGTCTGGCAATGCAGCTATTTTGCGTGGTGGTAGCGAAGCGATTCATTGCAATCAAGCGTTAGCAAAATTAGTCCATGAAGGCTTGGCCGCCGTAGGCTTGCCAGCCACAGCAGTGCAAGTGGTCGAAACCACAGACCGTGCAGCGGTTGGTGAATTAATCACCATGAAACAATATGTAGATGTGATTGTTCCGCGCGGTGGCAAGGGCTTGATTGAGCGAATTTCGAACGATGCGCGCATTCCTGTGATTAAACATTTAGACGGCAATTGCCATGTTTATGTAGATGATGATGCCGATTTTGACAAAGCTTTGCGCATTGTTGAAAATAGCAAAACGCAGCGTTTGGGCACTTGCAATACAACTGAATCTTTATTGATCGCACGCTCTGTTGCTGATGAAATGCTACCAAAAATTGCTGACATGCTCACTAGCCATGGTATTGAAATACGCGGTTGCAGCGAAACCTGCACGCTGGTAAAACAAGCTAAACCAGCCACTGAGCAAGATTATTACACGGAATATTTAGCGGCTATTATTTCATGCAAAGTCGTCAGCGGCTTAGATGAAGCCATCGCGCATATCAACCAACATTCATCGCAACATACCGAAGCCATCGTGACAGAAAACTACACCAAAGCGCGTAGGTTTTTAAGAGAAGTCGATTCAAGCAGCGTAATGGTGAACGCCTCTACCCGCTTTGCTGATGGCTTTGAATATGGCTTAGGTGCTGAAATCGGCATTTCTACCGACAAGTTGCACGCACGCGGACCGGTTGGCTTAGAAGGTCTAACTTCGCTCAAATATATTGTACTGGGCGACGGCCAAGTGCGCGCTTAAATACTCAATTAATGGTGCGCACGCAATCTATGTCAAGAACTGTCATTGGCCTGTTGGGCGGTACGTTTAACCCAATACATTTTGGACATTTACGTATGGCGCAGGAACTTGCTCAATCACTATCTTTAGACGAAGTGCGCTTTATTCCAGCTGCTAACCCACCGCATAAAGTAGCCCCCAGTGTGAGCGCAACCGATCGCGCTGAAATGGTCAAACTAGCCATTGCGGACAACACAGCTTTTAAATTAGATGATAGTGAATTGCGTAGAAGTGGCGCTTCGTACATGGTGGACACTTTACAAAGCCTACGCACCGAATTAAACGATGAAACTAGTTTGGTGTTGTTTTTGGGGGGCGATGCATTTAGTGAATTTCATACTTGGCATCGCTGGGAGGAAATAATAAATCTCTGCCACATTGCTTTGGTACAACGGCCAACGGCCATTAGTGCAGCGCCTTTATCTAAAGCATTAAAGTTATTTTTGCATAATCACCATACAGATAACATTGATGATTTACACCAAACTAGTGCTGGTTATGTGATTACGCAAGCCATTACAGCACTAGATATTTCATCTACTGCGATACGTAATCAGCTAGCGGCTAAACAATCTGCACGCTATTTAATGCCAGATAATATCATTGATTATATAAAACATCACCAGCTTTACCGGGCGTAATTTTAGCCAACTAGCCATAATTTTTTAAAACAAGAATTTATCCAAAGCCTTTAAAAATATTGTCACTGGAATATTTTTACGCTAGGATTCCATTAAACGAGTTGGCGAAATGATGATGCTAAAACAAAATAAATTGCTTAAAAACAATGAAGTTAAATCAAAGTTATCAAGTAGCTTTTATAAAAACTTTATCCTAGTTTCACTTGCAACCGTCACGCTGCTAACTTCTTCTTGCGGCGTTAACCCCGTCACCAAAAAACGTGAGTTTCAAATGGTTTCGGAGTCGGAAGAAATTGCGATTGGTAAACAAAATTACGCACCGGCTCGCCAATCGCAAGGTGGCGATTATATTATTGATCCAGAGTTGACGGCATATGTGCAAAGTGTAGGTAATAAGCTCGCAGCCGTTTCTGACCGCCAATTACCTTATGAATATACCGTACTAAATGACTCAGTTCCCAATGCTTGGGCAATGCCTGGCGGTAAAATTGCCTTTAATCGTGGCCTACTTTATGAGTTAAATAGTGAGGCTGAACTGGCTGCCGTTATGGGCCATGAAATGGTGCATGCTGCCGCTAGGCATGGCGCTAAAAGCATGGAGCGCGGCATGCTCATGCAAGGTGCGATGATTGCGGTGGGCATAGGCGCGCAAAATACCAATTACGCCAATTTAATTGTAGGCGGCGCCAAACTTAGCAGCCAACTAGCCACCAGCAAATATGGTCGCGATGCAGAAAGCGAGGCCGATTTGTATGGCATGCAATATATGAAGAGAGCCGGCTATGACCCTACGGCAGCCGTGACTTTGCAAGAAACTTTTGTACGTTTAAGTGCTGACAAAAAAAGTAGCTTTATTGATGGCTTATTTGCCAGCCATCCACCTTCTCCAGAACGAGTCGCAGACAATAAACAGACACTTGCGCAAGTAGGTGCTGGCGGTGAATGGGGCAAAGAAATCTACGCGCAAAAAGTAGCAAAACTAAAATCTACCCAAGCGGCTTATAAAGCGTATGACGACGGGGTAAAAGCACTAGCGGCAAAAGATACAGCCAAAGCGACCACTCTAGCGAAGCAAGCCATTGCTGGTGAGCCGGGCGAGGCACGCTTTCAAGAACGTATAGGCGACATTGCACTATCGCAAAAAAAATCGCTAGAGGCTTTAGCTTTTTACGAAAAAGCCATCAAAATGCAGCCTGACTATTTTAAACCGCATATAC
>JBEDKX010000028.1:0-12105 GCA_041171965.1 Pseudomonadota bacterium
CACTATGGGTCAACCAGAATTAAAAGAAGTTCTGATTGCTCGCCCAGAGTTTTCAAGAGTGGATGTTCTCAGCCTGGCTGCGTCAATTGAGGCGGGTCAAAAACATCCTCTTGCACTGTCTATATTGCGTGCGGCTGAAGCTGAGAACTGTGCCCCAACTGTTTTGCCTGAAGTAGTTGCCAATCAATTGGGCAAAGGCCTGAGCTCAGGTGTATATCGATTAGGAAGTGCCGCCTGGACAGGTGCTCAACAGATTGCGCAAGAAGGGCAGTATGGTCAAGTCCATTTAGCAGATGACAAAGGTGTCATTGCCAGTTTTCTATTTCTGGATACTCCAAGAGCGGGGCTTGAAAAATTATTGGTTGCGGGAACAGGATTTGAACCTGTGACCTTCGGGTTATGAGCCCGACGAGCTGCCAGACTGCTCCATCCCGCGTCCGATTCGACATATGTTGCGTCGAGAGGTGAGACTATAGCAAGGCTTGGTATTTACTGCAAGGACTATCGAGCTTTTAATTGTAAATTAAAACAATCGGCCTCGTTAAATGGCGTTTCTTAGCTCATCTGTTTTCGTACGTAAGCTAAGTCATCTTCCGTATCTACGCCAGTGGCTGGTGAATTTTCACAGATACTGACCACAATTTTGTATCCTTTATGCAATACACGTAACTGCTCTAAACTTTCTGCCTGCTCTATGGCTGCAGGCCTAATACCTGCATACTGCTTTAGAAAGTCGGCACGGTATGCGTATATACCAATATGCCGATATGCCGGCATATCTATCGGCAACTCCAAACCAGATGCAAAGGCATCTCTTGGGTATGGAATCGGTGCGCGACTAAAATACAGTGCATGATCGCTTTCATCCAGCACCACTTTAACAACATTTGGATTAATAAAATCTGCTTTTGACTGGATCGCATAGCAAGCAGTTGCCATGACCGCGCTTTGACTTTCTGCTAACTTGCTTGCTACATCTATAATTAGTGTGGGTTCAATCATTGGCTCATCACCTTGGACATTGACAACAATTGAGTCACTGAGCCAACCTTGCGCTAAGGCAACTTCAGCGATACGGTCAGTCCCGCTAATATGGTCTAGCTTAGTCATCATCGCTTGAAATCCGCGTTTAACTACAGCGTCATAGATACGCTGATCATCGGTCGCAACGACCACTTGTTTTGCACCACTCTCTACAGCACGCTCAGCCACCCAAACTACCATAGGCTTACCGGCAATATCCAGCAATGGCTTGCCTGGCAACCGAGTGCTGGCATAGCGCGCTGGAATAACTACATAAAATTCCGGCAAACTTTGCTTGAGATTATCCAACGGTTTCATCTTCAGCCAATTTTCGCGCTTCATCTTCCAACATCACTGGAATACCATCTTTAATTGGGTAGGCTAATCTAGCTGATTTCGAAATAAGCTCATTTGTGTCTTTATTATAAGTCAGCGGCCCTTTTGTTACAGGACAAACCAATATTTGCAAAAGCTTTGCGTCCATTTCTTCACCTCAATTATTTTCGTAGTATTTATCGTATTTGTATTTTTTGCAGCTTATTTAACACTATTTGAATCAGTTTACTGTTAATCACTGCAACTACAGGCAATACCCAATAGTTAGCCTGTGCGAATGGCTCACATTTTACCGCATCCTTTTCTGTCATCACAATAATGTCAGCGCTTACTTGCTTAAAATCTAGCGGCTGAAATTTATGATGATCGGGCAAGGCTAGGCTTTGAAAATGTAAACCTAAGCGACTGAGCTGCTGAAAGAACCGTGCCGGATTACCAATGCCAGCGATCGCTAACACCTGTTTATTTGCAAAAGATTGTGCGTCACATTTAAGACTTTTATCGACTAGATTGTAAAAAAAGCCCGACTCTAGCTGCATTTCAATGGTGGACATTTTATTATTATTTTTGTCTAGTGATGTATGTGTAACTTTGCCGTTACTTACGACCGCATCGACTGCACTTAATCTTGTCATTGATTCTCTTAATGGACCAGCTGGTAGCAATGCTCCATTACCAAAACCTTTTGTGCCATCCAGCACCACAATTTCAACATCCCGCTTTAAGCGATAATGTTGCAAGCCGTCATCACTAATCACAATATTACATTCTGGATGTATTTTTAAAAGCGCCCGGCCTGCGGCAACTCGATTTTGGCTTACAAATACTGGACAGCCAGTGTGCTGAGCAATTAACACTGGCTCATCGCCAACTTCTTGTGGATTGCTTAGAGAAAAAACGGCTTGAGTTGCTATTGCAGTTCCGCCATAACCACGACTGATGATGCCCGGTTTATAGCCGGCTATTTTGAGTTGTTCGGCTAGCCAAATCACAAGCGGCGTTTTGCCTGTTCCACCTACATTAATATTACCAACAACGATCACTGGAACATTTAGGCGGTAGCTCTTTAGCAAACCATATTTATAGAGTGATTTTCGTACAAAACTTATCAGGCCAAATAGCCATGAAAGCGGCATCAGAAAAATATGCCACAAAGTGAAGCTCAGCCATTGTTTCTGTAGCCAGTTAGCCATTATTATCGGCAGTATTTTTAGCTAAATTGCTTTTGGTACAATTTAGCATAATGACCATTCTGTAGCATTAAAGCTTCATGTGTACCACATTCAACAATTTTTCCTTGCTCCATCACCATAATGCGATCCGCATTTTCGATAGTGCTTAACCTATGCGCAATCACAATACTGGTTCTATTTTGCATGAGCGTATCTAGCGCGGCCTGAACATGCTGCTCAGATTCGGTATCAAGCGCAGATGTCGCTTCATCTAACAGCAATATAGGTGCATTTTTTAAGATTGCTCGAGCAATTGCAATACGCTGACGCTGACCGCCAGATAAACGCACGCCTCTATCACCGATTTCATTTTGCAAACCATTGGGCAATTGCTGGATAAACTCCCAAGCATGCGCAGCTTTAGCGGCTTCAATGACCTGTGTTTCAGTTGCGCCACGCAACACGCCGTAAGCAATATTATTGAACACAGTGTCGTTAAATAGAATCACATCTTGGCTGACCAGTGAAAACTGTTGGCGCAAATTAGCTAGCGGCAACTCGCGCATATCCACACCATCTAGCAATACTTTACCCTGCTCTAATTCATAAAATCTTGGTAACAAATTCACTAGCGTAGTTTTACCGCCCCCAGAACGACCGACTAAAGCTAACTTTTCACCCGGCTTAATATTAAAACTAATATCGTTCAGCGCAGGACGTTTAGCATTTTTATAACTCAGCGTAACATGCTTAAACTCGATTTCGCCTTTGCTGACAGGCAAAATCTTATTGCCGCCATCTAACTCTGGCTCGATGTCGATTACACCAAATACGCTTTGGGCGGCGGCAATAGCAACCTGCACTTCTTCGTTCATCGCAGTTAAATGTTTAATCGGCGCAATCAGCATTAACAAGGCAGCTACAAAAGCAGCAAACTCACCTGCGCTAAAATGCCCAACCGCATAATAAACCACCAAACCTAAAGATAAGGCAGCCAAGAGCTCCACAACCATACTATTAATACCGGACATACGCGCTAAACGGATTTGCATATGCCTATTCTTACCCGCTACTTTAGCAAAACGTTCGTTTTCGTAATCCTTGGCACCAAAGATTTTCACTATGCGCTGACCAGAAATAGCCTCCTCTGCCACTTTAGTCATTTCGCCGACGGATTCTTGCACTAACTTTCCTGCGCTACGTAGTTTTGGTGTCATACTTTTCAAGAAGAGTGCCATCACAGGCGCAACCAACACAAAAATAAGCGTGAGTCGCCAGTCTAAATAAAGCATATAACCTACAATACCAACCGCTGTTAAGGTATCGGTCACTACCGCTGTTGCTGATCGCGTAGCGGCGTTAGCCATCTGCTCTACATCATAAGTAATTTTAGAAACGATAATGCCAGCAGATTGGTCATCGAAATAACTGATAGGCAAAAGCATCAATTTGCGAAATACGTTCAGTCGCAAATCTTCGACTACGCGACGCGACACCCAGCGCATAGCGAAGCCAGACACAAAGCCAGAAAATGCACGCACAGCCATCAGGCCGAACAACATTAATGGTAAATAGGCTATTTTATCTGGTGATTGCTTAACGAAACCTTCGTCAGTCACTTGCTTGATCGTGGCTAAAAAAGCGGTATTTGTTGCTGACAAAACGACTAATCCTATTAAGCCACCTAAAAACACAGCTTTGTATTTCCACGCGTAAGCAAATAGGCGAAGATACAAGGTTTTAGTATTGGGAATATCAGACGCGCTTAATAAAACAGTCGCCGCTTCTTTACGAGTAGATTTCGACATTATTTAGTTCGAGCACAATTAAATGATAGATTGAGCCGAAGCAAATTTAATAGTATGGTAAAAATGATTTAAGAGCCTGACTTAGCTTGCGTTGCAAAAGTGATGTGAGTATAGCCGGCAACTCGCGAAGCTTCCATGACATTAACCACTGACTGGTGCGTGGTATTTGCATCAGCATTAATAATCACTGTTGGCTCTTTTCCGCCTTTTGCGGCTGCTTGTAACGCAGCGCCAATCGCATCAACAGAACCACTCCTTAGGCCTTTATTGTTGACTGTATATCGGCCATTGGCATCAATGCCAACTTCAATAGTCAACGGCTTTTCTTGCGTGGCATTAGCTTCAGCTGTCGGCAAATTGATCTGCAATTCACTGGTGCGAGAGAACGTTGCACTGACCACCAAGAAAATAATAATAACCAATAATACGTCAATTAAAGGCACGAGATTCATCTCGAGGTCTTCATGGCGCTTTCCACGTTGAAAATTCATAGTGATCCTTTTACTATATTGGTCGTGCTAGGTTCATGTTGCTAGATTCGTGCTACTAGTTTTACAGGCAAAACTAATAAATTATTTACGTTCGCCGTGAATGGTTTCAACTAGCTTAATTGCTTGCTGTTCCATTTCAACTAATAAGCCATCGACTTTTGATCGAAAATAACGATAGGCAATCATCGCTGGAACAGCAACCACAATACCTGCTGCGGTATTGTAAAGCGCCACTGAAATGCCACGTGCAAATTGGGCAATATCGTGACCTGTGCTGGTAAAGGCACCAAACAACTCAACCATACCTATCACAGTGCCAAGTAAACCAAGCAAAGGCGCAACGGTGGCAATAGTACCAAGCGTTGATAAGTATTTTTCAAGATTGTGCGCAACCGCACGACCCGTTTCTTCAATGGCTTCTTTAGTCACTTCACGTGAATTGTTAGCATTAGATAAAGCACTAGCAAAAACTTGGCCCAATAAAGAATGCTGCTCTAAACGGCTGATTGTCTCTTTAGTAACGCCGCCTTTAGCTAACCAAGCCTGCACTTCTGGCAACAAGTTTTTAGGCGCTACGGCATCTTCGCGCAAAGCCAAGAAACGTTCACCGATGATCGCTAGCGCTACCACTGACGCAATTAGAAGCGGCCAAATTGGCCACCCTGCTGCTACAATTATTTGCCACACAGTACAACTCCTAAAAATTAAACGGCTTTAAGCCTAGTAAAAACTTCTCAAGCAAAACTTCACCCACTGGTACAATTTTGACTAAGTTTATATGTGCGATACTTTAGCTCTTACTCGGCTTTTGGGCAAGCGACTACTATCATTCAGATGTAAATTATAAGTGGCAGAGCATTATAATTAGCACACGAGCAAACACTTTAACTATTCCATAGCAGCTGATTCTGACACATATGTATCTTGCCAATAATGCGGATGCTGGGCTCGCCAACTGCTGAGCATAATTTTGTTTTTATTGCTTAAATTGTTCACATAATCAATCACTAGCGCACCATCATAATCTGAGCGATACATTATCGAACCGAATGATTGGTAGCGTTCAATAATTAGTGGCTTGGGATGCCCGAAGCGGTTTAAATATCCCGTCGTAAAAATACTCACATTGGGCGCTACCGCCGTGATAAAACCATCACTTGAAGAGGTCTTACTGCCATGATGCGGCACCGTTAGCACATCGCTTTTAAGCTGTTCTGACACGCTATTCAGCAAAGCCAGCTCAGCTTCTTTTTCTATATCACCCGTCAATAATATACTGCCTGCTTGGCTTGTTACTTTGAGTACGCAACTACGATTGTTATCTGTAATTTTCTCATCCGCATAACTATCCATCGCGGGATGCAGCACTTCAAACTTCACGTTATCCCACGACCAAACTTGTCCAGCAAAACAGCTAATTTTATTGTGCGTTTCAGGCGCTTCAATTTTCGTGGAAAATGAACTAGCCAGCCATGTAACCGGCATTAATGCCAACACTGAGGCCATGCCGCCACTATGGTCAAGATCATTGTGGCTCACCATAAATCCATCAAGTTTTGCCATCCCTTCGCCACGTAAAAACGGCACTACAATGCGACTGCCGGCATCACTTTGTTCATTATATTTTGGGCCAGCATCATACAATAAAGTATGTGTTTGGGTTTGCACCACCACACTCAAGCCTTGCCCAACATCTAATACGGTGACTTGCATATCGCCAGCATTTGGCTTGTTGGGTGCAATTAGAAGCATAGGCAAGAATCCTATAATTCCTAGCCAGCGCAATGGAAATCCGCGCGGCAACAGTAGCCACAACATACCTATCATAGCGGGTAATAATGTCCAAATAGCCGGTGCGTTTTGTTGCCAAGTAGCCATAGGCAATTGATTCAACCACTTAAGGGCAATCATGCCAAAGTCTAAAGCCTTATATGACAAGTTAAGTGGTAGATCAATAGGCAAAAAACTACCCAACAAAGCCAAAGGCGTCACCACAAAACTAATCAGCGGTATCGCGAAAGCATTGGCAATGGGCGAAATGAGTGAAGCTTGATTAAACATGACCAGCAATGAGTTTGCCCAACACGCGCACCCAATGCGTAAGACAACATGGCTACTGCGCCGAAAGATAACCAAAACCCTGGTGAATTAACCGACCAAGGATCAAGCAACACAACGATAAATAGTGCAACAGCCAACACTTGAGAGATAACCAACTGCCGGCCAGACCACAAAGCAACAGCAAAAACCAGTAGCATATAAAAAGTGCGCTGCGAAGGCACCGAAAAACCGGCAATAAGCGCATAAGCAAAGGCCGTCACCGTGCCAGCAATGACCGCCGCTTTACGGGTCGGTGAACGCATCATCAATCTGGGGCTGCGTCGCCAAATAAAACTAACCGAACCAAATGCAAGACCAGCCAGCATAGTAATATGCAAGCCTGAAATGGACACCAAATGACTGATGCCGGTGCGTAAAAAAACCTGCCAATCTTCCACTTTAATTTGACTATCGTCGCCCATCACCAAGGCTTGAATGATCCCTAAGTAAGGCTTTCCTTTTAAAACCTTTGCGATACGTTGTTTTATATTTTCTCGCAAATGCTCAACGATATAACTTGGCTGCCAAACAAAATTACTTAACTTCTTGTTTTCTGTATGACTTTTAATGGTGCCCATTGCCCTTAGGTTTTCACTTAGCGCCCATGATTCAAAATCAAAACCATGCGGATTGGCCGTACCATGCGGTCGCTTTAGCCGCACAGATAACTGCCAGCGTTCACCCGCTTTAAACTGGCTTAATGCTACTGAAGATGCTTCAGTATTCGCAATTTGATCCGGCCTGTTGCTGTAATTTTGATATGCGCCGTATTGATTTAGGCTAATGTGCCTTGGAATTACCGCATCTTTCGTGAGCGTTTTTTCTACATCAAATTTAAATCTGACACCGCGCTCGGTGAGCTCTGGCACGCTGGCAACTACACCTATCACTTGGAGTGTTTTTTGCTCCCAAGCATGCGGCAGCTCATCGCTTAAACGCCAGAAGGCAAAACCACTAGACCAACAAAAACCAAAAATGAAAGCGAGTACGCCAAACAAAAAACCGTTTAAAACTTTATGGGAATGCCAGTAAGCAGAAAAACGCGGGTGAAATTGCGTCAACAATATAATAGGTATCATCACAGCGCTGAATATCAGCCAATGCAGACTAGGCAACTGCGCTAACTGTTGCACGCTCCAAGCACCAAACACAAACATCAGTGCGGCAATAATCATGGTTTATATTGAGATTAACATCTGCAAAATGATGTACTCAAGCCACACAAGCCTCAAATATTCATGAGCCAGTGTATTCATAAAACTAATGACTTAATCAACACTGCGGCTTAAATCGCTTGCAATCGGCCATCAACCAACTGATATTGCCGCTGCATCTTTTTAGCCAACTCTAAGTCATGCGTCACCACCACCAAACTTAGTTGTTGAGTTTGATTCATCTCCAGCAGTAAATCAAAAACTGCGTGTGCTGTATGGCGATCAAGGTTGCCCGTCGGCTCATCAGCCAAGATACATTTCGGCTTAGTTACCAGCGCACGCGCCACCGCTGCACGCTGCCGCTCACCACCAGAAAGCTCACCCGGCATGTGCTCTAGGCGATGCTGCAAGCCAACTTTGGTGAGTGTTTCTGCTGCAATTGTGAGCGCTTGCTCGCGTGCCATGCGCCGAATTAGCAAGGGCATCGCTACATTTTCTAAGGCAGTAAATTCTGGCAACAAATGATGAAACTGATAGACAAATCCTAGCGATTGATTACGCAATAAGCCTTTTTTTGTTTCGCTCATACCAGCTAAATCTTGGTTAAGAATCCGTACTTGGCCGCTACTCGGCACATCTAAACCGCCTAACAAATGCAATAAAGTACTTTTGCCTGAGCCTGAAGTGCCAACGATTGCCACTTGCTCACCGGCGCTCACGTTTAAATCAATGCCATTTAGCACGGCGACTTCTAGGCCATGATAAGTTTTATGCAACGCGCTACAAGAAACAATATTGCTCGCTATATCAGTGTTCACGCTACTCATATCTTAGGGCCTCAGCAGGATTAATCTTACTGGCTTTCCAGCTAGGATATAAAGTGGCGATTAAGCTCAGAATAAATGAAGTAATCACAATGGTACTTACATCTGACCACACCAATTCAGAAGGCAAGTCGCTAATGTAATACACCTCTTTTGCTAAAAACTGCACATGAAACAAGCCTTCAATAAAAGGAATAATTGTAGCGATATTCAGCGCAATAATAATACCGAACACCGCGCCTAGAACGGTACCAATAACGCCGATTAAGGCGCCTTGAATAATGAAAATTAGCATAATACTGCTTGGACTAGCGCCTAGCGTACGCATAATTGCAATGTCGGCACGCTTATCAGTCACCGCCATCACTAGCGTAGAAACAATATTAAACGCGGCAACCGCGACGATTAAAGTTAAAATAATAAACATCACGCGCTTTTCCATTTGCACCGCTTTAAAAAAGTTAGCATGCTGCTGCGTCCAGTCAGTTACGTAATAATTGCCGTATTGAGTAGCCGACTGATTTAACTGGTCAGAAATCACTGCCGCAATCGCCGGCGCATTAAACAAATCATCCAACTTTAAACGCACGCCAGAGACTTTACCATCCATGCGATACAACTTAGCCGCATCGTCCAAATGAATCAGCGCTAAGCCCGCATCATATTCATACATGCCAATTTGAAATAAGCCAACCACAGTAAATTGCTTTAAGCGGGGCACCACGCCAGCCGGCGTAAACTGGCCTTGTGGCGCCATTACCACCACTTTATCGCCCATTTTCGCACCTAGCGCAAAAGCTAGATCAGCGCCTAAAATAATGCCAAATTCACCTGAACGCAGGTCAGTTAATTTGCCAGCCTTCATATGGCTGCCTAAATCCGCCACTTTATCTTCGGCCACAGGCAACACACCGCGCACGATTGCGCCCTGCACACCTTGGTCATAACTCAACATCGCCTGTGCCGTAATATACGGCGCGCTAGCTAATACATGCTCACGCTTAAGTGACGATTCAGCAATCGTAGGCCAATCACTCAGCGTATTATTACTACCGGTAATTTCCAAGTGCGAAGCCACGCCTAAAATGCGTGTGCGCAACTCTTTTTGAAAGCCATTCATCACCGATAGCACCACAATTAAAGCCGCCACGCCCAGCGCAATGCCTATCATGCTGGTCAGTGAAATAAACGAAATAAAATGATTCTTGCGCTTAGCCCGCGTGTAACGCATGCCTACGAACAATTCAAATGCGAGCAATTTAGAAGCTAATGATTTTAAGGGTTTCAACATAAGCTAAATTCTAACAGGCTTATAGACCTGCTTAGAAACATATTGCAGCGCTTATCTGATAAAATTACAACAATAATCACAGTAATAATCACAGGCGATATCATGTTTACAGGCATCATTCAGACTATAGGTCAAATAGAACGCGTTTCCGCTTTGGGTGAAGACGTAAAACTCAATATTGGCTGCGCGGGCTTAGATATGCAGGACGTAAAAATAGGCGACAGCATTGCGGTGAATGGCGTTTGCCTGACTGCGGTTTCGTTTAGTGAATCGCATTTTGAGGCACATGTTTCTAAAGAAACCTTATCGGTAACGGTCGGGTTAGCTACTGAAAATGCAGTCAATTTAGAAAAAGCATTGCGGCTTAGCGATAGACTAGGCGGTCATTTGGTGAGTGGCCATGTGGATGGCGTCGGCGAAGTGGTGCTTTTTGAGCCGCTTGGCGATTGTTGGAAATTAGATATTCGTGCGCCACATGCCATTTCAAAATACATTGCGGTTAAGGGTTCTATTTGTGTAAACGGTGTAAGCCTGACGGTAAATACCGTGGCAGCTGATGTGTTTAGCATGAATTTAATTCCGCATACTTTAGAAAACACTACGCTACAATTTCTAAAAGCAGGAAGCAAAATTAATCTAGAAGTTGACCAAATTGCCCGCTATGTTGAACGCATGGCTGAATGGGCAACTGACAAATAACAAAATAAATATCTTAAAACACAACCAAATAAATCTCTTGCTTGATTGGCAAACCAAATGAACAACAGCACTAACAGCGAAAATATTAAAATCAGCTCTGCCTTAGAAATTATTGAAGAAATAAAACAAGGCCGCATGGTGGTGTTGGTGGACGACGAAAATCGTGAAAATGAGGGCGATTTAGTGCTGGCGGCTGAGTTTGCAACCGCTGAACACATCAACTTTATGGCGAAGTACGGCCGTGGACTAATCTGCTTAACCTTAACTGAAGCGCATTGCGATCAGTTAAATCTGACAAAAATGGTACAAAAAAATGGTGCGCGTATGGGAACCAATTTCACTGTTTCTATTGAGGCGGCTGAAGGCGTGACCACCGGCATTTCTGCGGCAGACCGAGCGCGTACCGTGCAAGCGGCAGTAGCAAAACATGCCAAACCAGAAGACATTGTCAGCCCTGGCCATATTTTCCCACTAGCGGCAATGGATGGTGGCGTGCTGGTGCGTGCTGGCCATACTGAAGCAGGCTGTGATTTAGCGCATTTGGCGGGTTGCGAGCCAACCAGCGTCATTTGTGAGATTTTAAAAGATGACGGCAATATGGCGCGTCTGCCAGATTTAATGATTTTTGCGGCTGAGCACCAGCTTAAAATCGGCACGATTGCCGATTTAATCCAGTACCGTGCGCAAACTGAACGTTTGGTTGAACGCTCCGCCGAGCGCATGATACAAACCCCTTACGGTGAGATGAAACTGATTGCCTATCACGATAAAATTGCCAAAGAAACACATTTAGCTTTAATAAAAGGTACGCCTACACCTGAGCAAGAGTTACTTGTGCGCGTGCATGAGCCACTTTCAATTTTTGATTTATTAGATAGCACTAGTTGCTCGCACAGCTGGAATACTTTGGATGCCATGAAAGTCATCGCTAATGCCGAAGTTGGTGTAATGGTGTTATTGCATCAGCAAGAAACTGGCGATATGATTATTGAGCGCATTAAAGGCGCAGACGAACCGATTCGAATTAATCAAGAGCTACGCACTTACGGCATAGGCTCACAAATCCTATTGGATTGTGGCGTGGGCAAAATGAAATTGCTGGCCAATCCACGAAAAATGCCTAGCATGGCCGGTTTTGGCCTAGAAGTATGCGGCTACCTAGAGGCAGAATAAAACCTAACTTGCATTTTTTTCTATAATAATCAGC
>JBEDKX010000029.1:0-8054 GCA_041171965.1 Pseudomonadota bacterium
AATATTGCATGATCAAAAAAATCCCTCACTACCATTTAGGTAGTGAGGGATTTTTTTGCATCACTTTTTTATAACTGATGCTCGTTAGCTAGCAATCTGCGACGGTGATTTTTTCTGACAAGCGAATCATACGCTCTACCGACGTCACCCAAACAATGCCATCACCCGGCTGGCCTGTTTGCCCAACCTCGACTAATATTTGCAAAACACCTTCTAGCAAATCGTCTGTCAGCACCATTTCAATGCGTACTTTAGGGCTGTAATCAGTTAACTCCTCACGAATGCCCTGAGCTGGCTTAGCCACGTGATGTCCGCAACCATCCACTTTGGTCACAGTCATGCCAGGGAAATTTTTAATATTACGCAAAGCCGATCTAATTTTTGGTAATCGATGCGGCTGGATAATAGCTTTAACCTCTTTCATTTCAAATCTCCTTAAGCCTCAATGTTCGGCTCTTCAAACAGTCTGTACAGGGTCGGTAGCACTACAAGGGTTAACAATGTAGAGGTAATTAGCCCACCAATCACAACAATAGCCAGCGGCTTCTGCACTTCTGAACCAGGCCCAGTAGCAAAAAGAAATGGCACTAAACCTAGCATTGCAACCGTTGCCGTCATCATTACTGGCCTAAACCGTTGACTACAACCTTGAACAATAGCCTCCATCTGACTCAAACCTTCTATGCGTAAGCTGTGAATATAGGACACCAGCACCACACCATTTAAAACAGCGATTCCCCATAGCGCAATAAAACCAACCGATGCAGGAACTGAAAGATATTCACCAGTAACGTACAGTGCAATCACACCACCCATAGAAGCGAAAGGCAGCACCATAATAAGTAGAGTGGCGAACCGGAGTGACTTAAACAATAGGAAAAGTAAGAAGAAAATAGCCAAAATAGTCACTGGAATAATCATCTTAAGATGTCCCATTGCACGCTCCATGTTTTGGAACTGTCCGCCGTACTCTAGATAATAACCATATGGTAACTTCAGATTTTTATCTAACTCTGTTTTTAACTCGGCTACAAAACCACCTAGATCACGGTTTTTAACATTAATGCCGACCACAATGCGTCGTTTACCAAGTTCTCGGCTAATTTGTGCAGGTCCATCAAGCACCTCAATAGCAGCCAAATCACCAAGTGCAACTCTTGAACCGCATTGAAGGAAATGCCTGAGGTTTGACTGAGCCAAGCGGCCAAGGCCTCCAAATCGCACTAAATCGACGTTGCCCTTCAAACACTTCAGTGGCAATTTTTCCACCCACAGCGGTCTCGATTAAATCCTGCACATCGGCAACATTAATACCATGTCGAGCAATAGCCTGACGGTCGATGGTGATATTAAGATATTGCTGACCAGATACTTTTTCTATTTTAAGGTCAGTTGCACCTTGTACCTTGGCAGCAACACGAGATATTTCCTCAGCTTTTGCTTTAAGTAAGTCCATATCATCACCAAAGACTTTTACCGCCACATCAGACCGAACGCCAGTCAGCAGTTCCGCAACTCGAGCGGAAATAGGTTGCGCCATTACGATCTGTACACCAGGCAAACCTGTGGCAAGTACGCTTTGCATACGTTTAGCAATATCATCTTGCGTCCAACCATCTGGCCATTCACTACGTGGTTTAAGGCTAATAATCGGCGTAGATTCGTTTTGTCCCTGTGCGTCAGCAGGACTTTCTCCGCGCCCCACACCAGAAACAGCCGAAAGTACACCCGGAACCTTGTCCATGATTAATTTCATAGCCTCAGATTCCATCTTAATGGATTCATCCAAGGAAATATTCGGCATACGAATGATACCAGGCACAATTGAGCCTTCTTTCATTTCTGGTATAAAGGACATGCCCAATAACGGCACCAACAACAGCGTAATAACGAACATACCGCCTGCAGCAGAAATGGTTTTCTTTTGATGCTGCAAAGACCAATGCAGCATTTTCATATAAGGCAGCTTAATAGCACTAATAAACTTGGTGTCTGCGCCACTACCGCCTTTGAGTAAATAAGAGCAAAGTACCGGCGATAACGTCAGCGAAAGCACTAGTGATACAAACATAGCAATAGCAATAGTAAACGCCAGCGGTGCAAACATTTTTCCTTCCATTCCTTCTAAAGTCATGAGTGGCAAGAAGACTAAAATAATTATGCCAACGCCAAACAGTACTGGCGTACCAACTTCCGTAGCCGCTTCCAATACCACACGGATTTTACTTTCATTTTGTCGGTGACCTAGATGGTGGTAGGCATTCTCAACCACAACCACAGAACCATCGACCATCAATCCAATAGCAATGGCGAGACCGCCTAAAGACATCAAGTTCGCCGAAATACCGAAATAGTTCATCGCCGCAAAGGTGATGAGTGGCGTTAAAATTAAAGTACTCACTACAATCAAGCTGGAACGAACATCGCCCAAGAACAGGAACAGAATCACAATGACCAATAACACACCTTCAATCAGCACCTTAGTTACGGTATTTAAAGAGGCATCAACCAGTTCACTACGGTCATAGTAAGGTTTTATTTGCAAGCCATCTGGCAACATGCCTTTTTCATTAATTTCCTGAACCCGCGCCTTAACTAAACTAACAACCTGCTTAGCATTACCACCGCGCATCATCATCACAATGCCGCCCACTGATTCAGTCACACCATTTTTAACAATGGCACCAACCCTCACCTCATGGCCAAGCTGTACATCAGCAACATCACGCATTCGCACCGGCACAGCACCCTGCTCTTTAAGCACAATGTCGCGAATATCATCTAAAGTTTGAATTAAACCTACACCGCGAATCAAATATTGCTCGGCGAATTGGGGTAAAACGCCACCGCCACTATTGGCATTGTTATTGGCCAAGGCGTTGTATATATCTTGCAGCTTAAGCTCGTAATACTTCATGCGGTCAGGATTAACCAGCACTTGATATTGCTTAACGTAACCACCTTGCGAGTTAATTTCTGCAACGCCAGGAATGCTACGCAATAAAGGCCGCACTACCCAATCTTGCACAGTTCTGCGTTCAGTAAGCTCAGCTTGCGTGAGCGTACGATCGCCATCATCTGGCCTATCCAAGGTGAACTGATAAACCTCACCCAACCCTGTAGAAACTGGCCCTAACACCGGCCGAATACCCTTAGGCATGCGCCCGACCGCTTCCGCCATTCGCTCCATTACTAACTGACGCGCGAAGTAAACATTCACATTATCTTTAAAAACCAGCGTAATAAGAGACAGGCTGTTTTTATTAAGTGAACGCATTTCGACCAAACCAGGCAAACCTGTCATGGCAATTTCTAACGGTACGGTGATAAAACGCTCGACCTCTTCCGGTGATTTTCCGGTGGCAGGTGTAGCAATCTGTACTTGTACATTAGTGACATCAGGGAAAGCATCAACCGACAGGTTTTGTGCAGCATAAAGACCAAAAACTAACATAGCAATGGCTACAACAACAACGATAATGCGCTGCCTTAAAGCACCGCGAATTAATGATTCAATCATTATTCTAGTTCCTTAACTTTACGTTGGCTGTTAAGGTGAAAAGCGCCCGTGGAAACGATGGTATCGGTCTCAACTAAATCGCTAAGTACTGGACGCATGCCATCATATGCAGGGCCAAGTTTAACGGGTCTTAAGCGATATTGATTTGGGCCAATCAGAACAAACACATGGTCCTGATTATTCTCGCGCACGACTGCCTCAGCTGGAATTGCTAAGCGAGTCATTGGGTTTGAGCTTATTAGCATCGTTGCCAGCATTTCTGGCTTAATAAGCTCTTCACTATTATTTAAATCCATGCGTACACTGACAGTCCTTTTCAGCGGATCAACTGTTTCACCCACGTAAATTAATTTACCTATAATTTGCTTATCGCCATAAGCTGGAATCTCAACTGTGACTTCCAGCCCTTTTTGAATTAATTCCGCTTGGCGTTCTGGCACTTCAGCAACGGCCCAAACATGTGACAAATCAGCCACAATAAATAGCTCGTCCGATGGTTGCACTACTTGGCCCAAATTTACTTTTCGGCTAATAATAGTTCCACCTAATCTTGCTGTCACTGTGCTTACAGAGCGAATATTATTTGTTCGCTCAAGCTCAGCAATCGCTTTGTCAGTCATGCCTAACACTTGCAATTGATCGCGTGTAGCATTAAGTTCAGCCTTTGCACCCGCCAACTCAACTTCTCTGCGTTGTAATTCTGCCGCACCAATCACATCCGCATTAAGTAGTAATTGTGCACGTTCTACAGCTTTAGTCTGGAGCTGAATCTGCTGACGCGCTTTTATAAACACCAACTGATTTTGCGCCAACTCAGTACTGTTTAGCGTAGCTAGCACTTCGCCCTTTTTAACGTCTTGACCCAAAATCACATTGATGTCGGTAATGCGTCCAACTACAGCGGCACCTATTCGCGCAACACGTTGCTCATCAACACTAATACTGCCAGGGATTCGAATTATTTCGCGCATCTCAACATTTGCCACGCGCACTAATTTCAATCGCTGCTCTAGTTCCGGGGTGGTTTTCACCAAGTTAGGGTCATTAACTGCCTTAACAGACGTTTTTTTAGCACTATCTTTTCCATCACCACAGCCAGCCATTGTCAATGCGCTAACCATCATTAAAGCCGTTGTTATTTTAAGTAAATTCACAGTTTTTCCTCTAGCAATTCAGTGCCAAGTAAGCGTTCAATTTCAATTACAGAAACAATCAAATCATATATAGCCGCAAGATGGTCTTTACGCACAGCACGATAAGTACGTTGCGCATCCAAATATTCAAGTATGCCACGCTCACCATAACGGTAGCCTGACTCTGCGACTTTCAACACAGATTCCGCGCGAGCCAATAAACCAGACTCATAAGCAATCAACTGTTGGCGTGCAATTAGATAGCGCTGATAGCCTGATTCCAGTTCTCTTTGTAAGGTTAAGTCTTCATTATCTAACTGTGACTGTGCTTGCATAATGCCCGCAGCAGCTTCAGCTATTTGACCTTCGCGCCGGCTCCAGAGTGGCAGTGGAATGGCAACTCCAATCCTAAAGCTAGTTAAATCAGGATCTTGGTTAACACCGGCTTTTAAGGTCAAACCTGGGTTACGTAACTGCTGCTCTAGCCTTAATTTAGCTTCTGCACTTTTGCTTAACTGTTGTGCTTGACGGATAAAAGGACTATTGGGAATTTTAGCCTGCAGCGAATCTAATGGTTCAAGCTGGCTATTGGATGGTAGGACACCGCGCAGTTCAAATTGCACAGGAATGGAATTACCAATTAAACCTCTCAGCATCCCTTTGCTTTCTTCGATGCGGATTTTAGCGGATTGATAATCGCGCTCTACTATAAGCAACTCGGTTTCCGCTTTAATCAGCTCAAAGCGTGGTGACTCTCCAACCTTAACTCGCAGGGTTACTTTATCGAGAATTTGTTCAAGTAATTTTTTGTCATTTTCGACTAACTCCAGAAACGACTGGCGCTGAATAACTTGATAAAAAGCACTCCTTACACGATTTTTAAGTACGGTTTGGCTAAGTTCGCCCCCAACTTCTGCAGACAGAATGCCGCTCTCAGCTAACGATTTACGCGCCTCGCGTACTGAACCAAACTCTAATGGCTGCGATAATGCCAAGTTCCAATTACTCTTGACTTCACTGCTGCCGTCACGGTACCTTGTTGGGCCTGCACCAAACTCAACTTCAGGGTTTGTATAGGCTCGCGCGGTGGTAAGGCCAGCCAATGCAGCATCTTGTCGTGCCCGAGAAATTAATATAGTGGGGTTATTTTTTAATGCCGCTGCAGTCAACTCGTTAAGAGTAAATACTGGAGCCGCGTGGGTTGGCATGGCTAAGCAGAACAAAAGCCAACCTGTAATTATTTTTAGACTAGGTGTTTTTTGTGAGCTACAAATTAGACGCTGTTTATGCGCAGCACTAATATGGTGCACGTATCTCTTAATAAGCTTCATTGTTTTCATCTTTATTGGATATTAATTAGCAATAATCGCTACTGATAGAATCGGGCCTTAAGCCAGATATACAACAAAGTTGCTGTAAAAAGTAATTCTTGAGCGTTATAGTTACTTTAATAAGTTAGCAAACTTCGAGCCAACTTAATGTGTAAAAAGCTTTAAATACTTGGGGGCCGCAGGTTGGGCCCTAACAAAGGATTGACGTAAGCAGCAGTTTGGCTCGGCTTAACATTATTCAATAACACAAAGTTATAAGAGAATAAAAGCTTTACCTTGGGCAATGCGCTTAATGGATCTTTGTCTTGGTCTATTTGGCTGCCATCCTGAATAGATAAGTTTGTGAGGCTAGAAATTTTGTTAAGCGGCTCTGAAGCCCGAGACTCGAGCACAGCCATTAATAAAATGGCCAATAAAAAAAATTTGAATAATTTTAAAATTCTCACGGCAAAATCTTAACATGAATTTTATTTTTTAAAAATTAATTTTACTGCACACTCAAGGCCACTTATGATTTTCAAATCTGCTTATTGTGCTGTCGATCTGTTAGAAGAAAAAATTAGTGCAGTGACATGCGTTGCAAAGTGCCATCTTTATCAATCAGCTTGTGTTTAAGGGCGCCAGCAACGTGAAGGCCAATCACTACCAATAAGAAAATACCGATGAATTCGTGTGCACCTTCGAAAAAGTCACGCAACGGCTTGTTATTCGTACCTGAAAGAATCTCGATACCAAACCACTTAACGCCATATTTACCGTATATTGCCATAATCAAACCAGTGACAGGCACAGCAGTCATGAGTGTATAAAGTAAGTGATGGGTACCGTTCGCCAGTTTCTTTTCCCAGGCTTTGTAAGAACTTAACATGGCTGGTGGGCGGTGTGTAATACGCCAAACAATACGCAAGACGATAAGCGCTAAAATGGTGATACCTAGTGATTTATGTAAATTGAAATAAAAGTTACGCGGGCTTACAGCTTCAGCAGATTGCCAACTGTAGATACCCAAGTTAAACAAATCATGTGCCAATTCTTTAGGCGCATCTTTTGGTAAATCGGCCATGAACCAACCTAATGCAAACATGCCAAATATAAAAAATGCGATAAGCCAATGCAATATAATCGCCGTTTTGGTGTAGCGTGTAGATGTTTGATTCATAGAAATATCCTGTAATATTAAATTTCTGTCTGTGCGAATAGATTTTACTGCAATTTTTACCGCATAGTCACATCATTCTAACCAATAAAATTCACTCTAGGAACCAATCATGCGATATTTAATGATAACCCTTAGTCTGCTGACCTTCTTGGGCTGCGCGCAAGGAAAGGTTAGGGCAGAAAGCTTTGCCATTGAAAACCTAGGTGACGGTATTTACGTACATCATGGCCTGCATTTAGATATTGATGACGGCTATCATGGCGACATTTGCAACGCCAGCTTTATCGTCGGAAGCAAAGGCGTAGCAGTGATAGACACCGGCGGTAGCTTTAAAATTGGTGTTCAATTGCGCGAAGCAATTCGCAAAGTAACGCCATTGCCGGTACTTTATGTGATTAACACGCATGTGCATCCAGACCACATTTATGGTAATGCAGCTTTTTTACCAAGCAAGCCAAATGAATTAAAGCCTGAATTTGTCGGCCATGAAAAATTAGCCAATACGATGGAGTTACGTAAAGAACAGTATGCCAAATTAAATGCAAAATTATTGGGTGATGATGCAAAAGCCAGTGAGTTAGTTAAACCAACAATGAGTGTAAAAATCAATCAAGTAGAAAGCACTCATTTAGATATAGGTGGCAGAACACTTACCTTAACTGCTCATCCAGTGGCGCATACCAATACCGATTTATCTGTGATGGACTCAAAAACCAACACATTATTTACCGGAGATTTATTGTTTATAGAGCGCACGCCAGTACTAGAAGGCGACATTAAAGGCTTTCTTAATGTGATTGAGCAACTAAAAATGAGTCACGCTAGCCAAGTTGTGCCCGGCCATGGTTACGCAACTAAAGACTGGCTAACGGCATTAAGCAACGAGCAACGCTATTTAAATATGCTGCTGA